>JBIIAK010000076.1:0-4864 GCA_044239945.1 Microbacteriaceae bacterium | reverse complement strand
CTCGACATCCCCAGTGAGCGTCTAATCCAGAGCGCTCTGCAAAAACTTCTCGCGGATCGAACGGCGATTATCATCGCCCACCGACTGTCAACAGTCGCCATCGCTGATCGAGTTTTGGTCATGGATCATGGCGTCATCATCGAAGACGGGCCCACCGCAGAGCTCCTCAAAGGCTCGGGTCGCTTTGCAACTCTCCACCGTGCGTGGCGCGACTCACTCGCGTGAATTGCCTCCTGTTTGCCGGGCGCTGTTCGCACTAGGATTTACACAACCCTCCCCCGATTCAACGAACGGTGAACAACCATGACAACTGTTTTTCGCGCAGACGACCTCAATTCGGCTGATTACACCGAATCCCTTCTCGCCCCTCCGATGGCTACCCCCATCAGTGGCGACATCGTGGTTCGTGACAAGTCCTATCTTGCGGACAGCGACCACGGCGTGTGGTCCGGATCCTGGGAATCGGAGCCCGGAACGTCGCGTTGGGAATTCACCGACACGGGTGAGGTCATCACGGTAGTCTCTGGCCGCATGACGGTGGAAGAAGATGGCGGCGAGCCCGTTACGCTCACCGCCGGAGACACCGCCTATTTCCCGATTGGCTGGAAAGGCGTGTGGACGGTTCACGAAAAACTCCGCAAAATCTACGTCATTTATTCTGCGTAAAGACGCCGAGCATTCGCCAAATCACTGTCGCTCGATCCTGACCTCGTCACCAGCGTGGGGTGAGCGAATAGCGCTGTTACTCTGGTGAAGGTGTACAACAGCCCACCCCAGTCCGTGAGATTAAGTGCGGTTATTGCCGCGACTCTGATTGCCCTGGCGGCCCCTGCACTTTTTGTAACCCGGGGAATACCCGTGTTCATGGGGATGGGTTATGCGGCCCTTGCAATCGGTTTGATCATCGCGTTTGCCCGCAACCGCGTTCTCGGACGAGACCTTTCGCTCATCGCGGTGCCGCTCGTTGCAATCAGTTTCATCTCGGTCGAGGCGAATCTTGAGTGGGGAAACTACGCGCTCATGGGCGCCGTGCTCACGTTGTCGGTGATATATCCCTATGCGATGAGCCGTTGGGTTTTTCGGGACCACATCGTGCGGTTTCCAGGCCGACCGGGCGTACCGTGGTCGCGCGGGGAGTGGATGTGGCTGGGCGCGGTTCTCGTGCTCGGCTACCTTATCCTGCCGGTGTATTTCATCACCTCGGGGAGTTACCAGAACTGGCCGGCCGTCGAAACGCCGAGCGAAATCGCCCGCCTGTTTGTGGGCGTGGGATTCGTCGGGATCTGGGATGAACTCTTTTTCATCTGCATTGTCTTCGCCCTGTTGCGCCGTCATTTTTCGTTCTGGACCGCGAATGTGTTGCAGGCCATCGTTTTTGTCTCGTTCTTGTGGGAACTGGGATACCGGTCGTGGGGACCCTTGCTCACGTTGCCTTTCGCGTTGATCCAGGGCTGGATTTTCGAAAAGAGCCGGTCGGTGTGGTACATCATCACTGTGCATCTGCTTTTCGACGTGGTTGTTTTCGCCGTACTCATCTATGCTCACCATCCAGAGTGGCTACCAATCTTCCTCGTTGCCCCGCCGGCGCCGTGATCTTCGATACCCGTTAGTGCGCCGACAGTGAACAACGCATCACCTCGCGGAAACCGGCTTCGCGGGTACATCACTGCGACGCACTTCCCCCAAGCGCTCGCGATGGTTCTGCTCATGACAATCGCAACGGCACTCATCGGTGGTTCGTGGTCGAGTGTCGCGCTGGTGTTTCTCGCCAGCGCAGCCGGTCAAGCCACGGTTGGTTGGACGAACGACTGGCACGACGCTGTGGCCGATCGCGCCGCGGGGCGAACAACTAAACCGACAGTTCGAGGAGACCTGCGCCCCGAGGATCTTCGCCTGCCAATTCTGGTCAGTGCGACGCTGACGATACCGCTCTCGTTCTTCGCCGCAGGTTGGATCGGTGGCGCCGCGCACATCGCCGCTGTTGCGAGTGCGTTGATCTACAACTTTTACCTTGCGCGCACGGTGTGGTCCTGGGTTCCGTATGCGGTGTCGTTCGCCCTCATGCCGGTGTTCATCGCGCAGGCAAGTTCACTGACGCTCTGGCCAACTGTGCCCGTGACGCTTCTCAGCGTTCTGGTTGGAGTCACCGCACACTTGCTCAACGCGATCCCCGACATCGCCATCGACCGCGACACCGGGTGGGGTGGGCTCGCGGTTTCGCTGGGCAAACGGCGTTCGATGATTCTGGCGGCGGTACTCGTCGTTGCCGCTACGGTGTGCCTTGGGCTCGTCATCAACGACCTGTTAAATGCCTAGTCCCCCCCGGCCGATTGGCGAGGAGGAACTAGGGACTGAGTGTTTGTGCTGTTTACGCCGTGGTGATCCGTCGGCGTGCAATCACGGCCGCTCCGGTGAGGGCAACGAGTGCCATCGAGACGACGTTGATTGTGCTGGCGAGTGTTTCGGGACTTAGGGACCGGCTCGTTAGTGACCGGAGCAGCTATGCACATGCGCGGGCCCGTGGCTAAAATGAAGCATGGACCGCCTGGCAGACCGCTCACTGAGTGGGGCTATGTTTGCGCAGAAGGATTCGGGGTCATTACCTCGGAAAGCCGCGGTTGTTGTGGTTGGTGGCGGGATTGTCGGCTCGAGCATCGCCTACCACTTGACTCAATCTGGAGTCGATGATGTGTTGTTGGTTGAGCGCAATTTGCTCACCAGCGGAACGACGTGGCACGCGGCTGGACTGATCGCCAATGCCCGGGGGTCCATAGCGCTGACGGAAATGGCGCAATACGGCCCGGATTTTTACTCAACGTTGGAAAGCGCAAGCGGTGTGGATGTTGGCTTTACCAGGTCGGGATCAGTCAGTGTTGCTCGGAGCGCGGCACGCGTCGACGAGTTCACACATGCTGCGGACATCGCCCACCATTGTGGCGTAACGGCTCAGTTGCTCTCTGCCGAAGCCGTTGCGGAATTATGGCCGCTCGCGTCAATGGAGGGTGTCGCCGGGGGACTGTTTTTCCCCGATGACGGGTATGTCAATCCCGGGTATGCATCGATTGCAATGGCCAAATTGGCAAGCGGTGCGGG
Organism: Microbacteriaceae bacterium; assembly: GCA_044239945.1. GTDB lineage: Bacteria > Actinomycetota > Actinomycetes > Actinomycetales > Microbacteriaceae > MWH-TA3. Next base: position 1,771 of record JBIIAK010000076.1, on the reverse strand, counting down.
TGCAACGATTCGCGAGAATGTGCACGTTCGTGACATTCTGACGAACAACGGCAGGATCGTGGGAATTAGCACGGATGCGGGCACGGTCGAAGCAGATGTGGTAGTTCTGGCGGGTGGTCTGTGGAGTCGCGACCTAGCGGCAACAGCCGGTGTTCACCTTCCGCTATATGCGGCAGAGCATGTCCATGTGAGAAGCGAACCGATACCCGCGAATCTCGAGGGTCTGCCAGTTTTGAGAGACGTTGACAACAGCTACTACCTTCGTCGTGAAGGAGACCGACTGCTGCTCGGGGCTTTTGAACCCCGGGGAATACCGAGATCGACTGACGACATCGACTCATCAGGTTTTGCGACATTCCCCCCGAATTGGCAACACTTCGATCCAATACGCCAGAAGGCCGAAAAAACAGTCCCGGCGTTAGTCGACTCGGGCTATGACCGGTTCATCAACGCCCCGGAAAGTTTCACACCGGATAACAACTTCCTCCTCGGCGAAACCGCGGAGGTCGAAGGTCTCTTTGTTGCGGCGGGGATGAATTCGCAAGGAATCATTTACGGCCCAGGCGTGGGTCGGGCCGCCGCACGCTGGATTGCCAACGGATCACCCGATTTTGATTCCGCTTCGGTTGACGTGCAGCGGTTTTCCCGAAATCAAAGTAACCAAAAGTATCTGCATAGCCGAACCAGAGAGAGTCTCGGGCGCCTGTACGCCACTCACTGGCCCCGTCTACAATCGACAACGGCGAGGAATGTGAGGAGAAGTCCGCTGCATGCTTCACTCGCTGAACGGGACGCCCGGTTCGGGGAAATCAACGCGATGGAGCGAGCAAACTGGTTTGGGGGTCCGAGTGTCGAACAGTCGTACTCGTTCGGGCGGCCGGGCTGGTTTGACCACGTGGCGCAGGAGCATGTGAACACTCGGGAAAACGTCACCCTCTTCGACTTGAGTGCGTTTGCGAAATTTGAGGTTGTCGGTAACGACGCGATGGAATTGTGTCAGCGGGCGACAACGGCAAATATTGACCAACCCGAGGGGCAGGTGGTTTACACCCTTTTCTGCAACGAGGCTGGCGGGATTGAACTGGACGGAACGGTTACCCGAATGTCGGCCACTCGGTTTTTGGTGGTGACCCCGTCAACTAGCCATACCAAAACCCTCGGTTATTTGACCCGCCTCGCGCGTGACTTTTCTGCGCACGTCATTGATCAGACAGCCTCGCTGGCCACAATCGGCGTGATGGGCCCCGCGAGTCGCGAATTGATGTCTCGAATCTCCCCGTGCGATTGGTCTAACGAGGCGCATCCCCTCTACAGCGCCCGGGAAGTCGAAGTTGCTGATGGGTTCGGCTGGGTGTTGCGCTTGAGTTATGTCGGCGAGTTGGGTTACGAGATTTACGTTCCCACGGACTTGGCCATCAACGTGTATGACGCGCTGCAGGATGCCGGCGCAGATCTTGGTGTGTCCCCCGCCGGTTTTTATGCGTTGGATTCCCTCCGACTGGAGAAAGGTTACCGTCACCTGGGTCACGATATCGGCGCGACGGACGACCCGTACACGGCGGGATTGGGGTTCGCGGTCGATTTGCGCACCGACAACGATTTCATTGGCGCGAAGGCGCTGAGGACTATTGATCGCACTGCACTGCAATTCCGAACTGTTTACCTCACCGTGGACGACCCACAGGTGTTTCTCATCCACGACGAGACACTCTTTGCCAACGGGCGCCAGGTGGGACGTGTGACGAGTAGCGCATACGGGCACACCGTGGGG
>JBIIAK010000154.1:0-4902 GCA_044239945.1 Microbacteriaceae bacterium | reverse complement strand
GCCGAACTGCCCCTAAACCATTGGTATGTGACGGAATCGGGTGACGGCAACCACGTGCCTTGCGTGGTGGTCAGAACCGACCCGACGGACGCTGTTCCCGTTATCACTGGGGCTACTGAGTTTGTGAACGTTCCAGCGAGGGCCGTCCGCGCAACGCTCGTCTTGACGACTGTGGTATAGCCAGCGCGGGTTGCTGTGACTTCGACGGTGATGCTCGCACCAAGGTCTGCACCGACGATTACGTATGTTTCGGCTGTAGCGTCGGTGATGTTGGTTCCGTTTCGCTTCCACTGATAGGCCAATGAAACCGAACCAGGTCCCCATGTTCCCGGTGTCGCCGTGGCGGTACTGCCCACACGCATCGTTCCAGCGATTGTTGGTAACGGTGCTGGGCTCAACACACCAAGTGCGATGTCCTCCGTGGCGACGCTCGTGACGGTGGCTGTCGTGAAACCTGGAGCGGTCGCGCTGACTTCGGCGGTGATGTTTGTTCCGACGTCGAGTGCCTTCAATTCATAGGTTCTGGCCGTCGCACCTTCGATTGACGTGCCATCTCGCTTCCATTGATATGCGAGTGTCGGTGACACAGGTCCCCAAGTTCCAGCGGTGGCGGTCAGCACCATACCGGCGCGTTGCGTCCCCGAGATTGTTGGAGCAGGAGCGGGCGAGAATGTTCCGCTTTGGATTTCGTCGGTTGCGAGCGAGGTCTTCTGAGCTGTGTTGTAGCCGAGCAATGTTCCTGTCACCTTGACATTAACCTCAGCTCCCAGGTCGGCCGCGACGAGTGTGTATGTCGATCGTGTCGCTCCGTCAATGAGGGCGGCGCCCCGGTACCACTGATAAGTGAGGGCTGACGGCGTTGGCAACCACGTTCCCGGTGCTGCCGTCAGGACAGAACCAACGTCCCCAACACCCGAAATCGTCGGTGTTGGTGACTCGGTGAAATCACTGGTGGCAACTGTTGCGGTCGCAAGACTAGTTTTCGGTGTGGTCACATAACTAGGTTTGCTCGCCGAGACGGTCACGGACAATGCCGCGCCCGCATCAGCCCCGACAACAGTATAACTGGATGCGGTGGCCCCGCTAATCGGCGTACCGTTGCGATTCCACCTGTAGGACAATGTGGCTGTCGGTGTCCACGATCCCGCGACTGACGTGAGTATCGAGCCAACCTGTGCGGTGCCGGTAATCGTGGGGGTTGGAGCAGTATCAAACACTCCGAGGCCGATGGTTTTCGGCGAGCTAAAAACTGTTTTCGGGCTATACCCCGAGCGCGACGCGATAGTTGCAACGGTCACCTGGGTGGCGGAGTCAGCAGCAGTCAACACATATGTCGAGCTGGTTGCGCCACTAATGAGCACGGGTGCCCGACGTCCTGTCTGGCGGTACCACTGATATGCGATTGTTGCCGACGGAGCCCAAATCCCGTCGGTTGCGGTCAGCGTCTTGCCGACCGTCAATAGGCCACTTACAGTCGCGGCCGGAGCAGTTGTGAATATACCCATTGCAACGGCGGCCGTCGGGAGACTGGTCTTGCTGACTTCCGTGTAGGCCTCAAGAGTGCCTGTCACAACTACCGAAATCGTTGCACCCGCATCGGCAGCGACCAGGTCATAAGTTGAGGTGGTTGCGCCCACGATGTTTGATGTTCCGCGCTTCCATTGATAGGCGATTTCGACGCCTAACGGACTCCAGGTCCCCTCCCGCGCAGTGAGCGTAGAGCCAACCCGAACGGTCCCCGAAATCGTGGGAACAGGGGACGCAGTCATGATTCCCTCGACCACTGGGGTCGTGTCGACGCTCGTCATCGTCTCGGTAACATAACCAAGTTTTGAGGCCTCAACCCGAACCGAAAGTACCGCGTCGAGATCATCGGCTGTCGGTGTATATCGAATCTCTGTCGCGTCTTCTATGTCCTCGCCGTCGCTCATCCATTGATATTCCAGATCGACTGGTCTCGGCAGCCATGCCCCCGTTGTGACCGTCAATTGATTACCGACGCGCACAGTTCCGGAAATCGTGGGCACGGGGGTCGCAGTGAGGGTTCCGAGTTCGATTGCGTCGGTTTCGTCCGTCGTCATCGTCGTGGATTCGTACCCGAGTTTGATTCCCGTCACTTCGGCTGAAATCGCAGTCTCGGCATCTTCGCCGACAAGTGTGTAGGAACTCGCAGTAGCGCCAGCGATTGGTGCACCGTCACGCAGCCACTGGTAGACGAAACTTGTCGGTGTCGGGCTCCAGCTGCCAGGCGAAACTCGCAGGGTGTTCCCTACCTCCTCGACTCCATCCAGAGTCGGTTTGACAGCATCGTCAAAAATGAGTGCAGCGACCTCGTCCGTCGGTGTACTGGTTCGCGAGGCTGACGTAAATGCGGTTCGAGTCGCCGTGACTACCACCGATATCTCTTTCCCGGCGTCGGCGGGCTGCAACACGTATGTCCCAGATGTTGCTCCGGTTATCGCAATCGCATTCCGACGCCACTGATACGAGAATCCGGAAGGAGTGGGCAGCCACGTTCCAGCGTTGGCTGTCAGAGTCTCACCGACCGAGGCAAGTCCTGTGATTGTAGGAACGGGTTGTGTTCCGAATATGGCCGCAACCACGGCGGCGGTTGTTGCGCTGGTGCTGACCGCGCTGACAAAACCGGCCTTGACCCCGGTCGCGCTGAACGTGAGCAATGCGGCCAAGTCCGCGGCTACGACTCGGTAGGTCAATGAGGTAGCGCCAACAATCGCCACGCCGTTGCGTTTCCATTGGTAGGTGCTGGAGTCGACCGTTGGTGTCCACGCGGGAATGGTGGCGGTGAGAACTTCATCGACTTTGGCCACTCCCGCAATGGTCGGCACGGGCGTCGACGTGAAGGTACCTGAGGCGACCGCAGCGGTAGGGTTGCTTGTTTGCGGTTCACCGTCATAGTTTTCCCGAATTCCCGTGACAATTACACGGATGACGGCACCGGCGTCGGCGCTCGTGAGCACGTATGTCGCTGAATTCGCGCCCGTGATCGGCACACCCGCTCGGGTCCACTGATAAGAGAATGAGGTTTGAGTGGGGGACCAGGCTCCTGTCACCGCAGTTAGGGTCGACGCAACCTTGGCTATTCCGCTGATGGTTGGGGTGGGTTGCGCATTGAACTTCGCGAGTCGAACTTCGTCTGTCGGGGTCGAGAAGGCGGATTCGTCGACGAAACCTTCTTTGTATGCGGTCACGCCGAATACGAACGTGGACCCCAAATCTTCTTCAGAAAGAACGTATGTGATCTGAGTTGCTTCAGCGAGCAATTCGCCGTCGCGATACCACTGGTAATCGAACGTTTCGGGGGTGTTGGTCCACGTTCCCGTTGTCCCCCTCAGCGTGCTGCCGACACGCGCGGTTCCCGTTATTCGGGGAACGGTGATCGAGCCGATGACGCCCGCGCCCACGGTCGCGGGAGTGGCGGTTGTGCTTGTCCACGCGGTATACCCTTCCCTCACCGCCGTCACGGTCGCGGTGATGTCTGACCATTGGTCCTCGAACGTTGGAACGTACGTGGCATTAGTAGCACCTTCGATGTCAGTGCCGTCCCGCATCCACTGATATTCGATCGTGGTGGGAGTGGGGGAGAGCGTTCCAAAGTCGATCGACAGGGTTGCGCCAACGGATGGATCACCGACAATTACGGCACTTGTCCCCCCGGTGAACGACAGGGCGGGGACAAGAGTTGTCTCAGCGCTCGTCGTCGAGACCGACGTGATTTCAGCTGCGGTTCCCGTCGCGGTGACGGTCAATCGACTTCCCGCGTCTGCTGGTGCCACCGTGTACTGCGCAGAGGTCGCTCCTGAAATTGACGCACCGCCGCGCTTCCACTGGTAGGTGATTACGGCAGTGGGACTCCACGCGGCCGTCGCAGCTGTCAGGATTTGACCAACGGCAACGGTCCCTGAGATTGTCGGAACAGTGGTCGACGTGAACGTACCCGTTGCGACCACTCCTGTGGGGTCACTGGTCTTCGCTGTCGATGAATACCCTGTCAGCACCGGAGTCACTCGGATCGAGATCACAAATCCACGGTCAGCTGCTACCAAACGGTAGGTAGACGAGCTTGCCCCAGAGATCGCAATCCCGTTGCGCAACCACACATAGCTAAAGCTTGTCGGCACGGGATTCCATCCGGATGTTCCAGCGGTCAGAAGTTGGCCAACTGAAGCGACCCCGCTGACGGTCGGGATGGGTTTGTCGATATACACACCTGACGCCACCGTTGAAGTGGGGCTTACTCGAACAATCGGAACGTGATTCGCGAGGACCGGGCTAATGCGAACCGAGATCGCAGTACCCGCGTCTGCACCGACAAGGTCGTACGTTTCCTCTGTCGCCCCGTCGATCGCCACACCGTTGCGAAGCCACTGATAGTCGAACGAGTCGGGCTCAGGAGTCCATACGGGAGACGTCGACGTCAACGTCCGACCAACCTGGGGAAGCCCCGTGATGCTCGGCCGCGGACTCACGGTGTATCGCAGAATCTCACTGGCGGTAATGGGGTCAGACGTGAGTGTCAGGTCGTTGTATCCAAGCAACGACGCCGTGACCTCTAGGCTGATCTCGGTCTCAGAGTCGGAGGCAACAATTGTGTAAGTCTCTTCCGTCTCACCGGCAATCGCTACACCGTTTCGATACCACTGATAAATCAGTGATTCGGGAGTCGGCGAAAACACGTCACCGAGTGCCGTCACGGTCGCGCCAAGGTCGGGCGTGCCGTCAATTTCGGGCAAAGCCGACGTGTCGAAATCCATGAAAGGAATCGATGTTGGGTCCGACGTTTCCGTCGCCGCGCTGTAACCCTCAAGAGTCGCATTGACCGCAACGGTAATGTCCGTGCCCATGTCTTCGGGCGTGAGGGTGTATGCCTCTTCCGTCGCGTCG
>JBIIAK010000075.1:0-5042 GCA_044239945.1 Microbacteriaceae bacterium | reverse complement strand
ACCGGCGCCAGTGCCGTCGTCGTTCTCGTCGTCGTCGCTTACGTGTTGACCTGGCAAAACGTGTCCGTCGTCAAGGGAAAGGCGCTGCACCTCTCGGGGATCACGGTCGGACTGTTGGCTCTTTTGCCTTTCCCGTACCTTCTTCTCGCATCGGCGCAGTCCGGCTCGGTGCGCGTGGCTGCAGTGCAGGGAAACAGCGATTCAGCACTGTTCTCGAGTGCGCGTCAGGGCGATGCAATCTCGAAACATGTCGCGGCAATGGGCAATGAGGACATTGGTGACGTCGACGTGGTCATCTGGCCAGAGAACGCTATGGATATCGATCCGCTCCGCTCTGGCGACGCCGCGGCCTTGGCCGACAGTATTTCGCTCTCGACCAACGCACCGTTCATCTTCGGAACAATCACCGTGGACGGAGACAAAACCTTCAACTCGGTGTTGAAGTGGCAAGCGGGTGAGGGCGCGGTCGACCAATACGACAAGGTCCACCCGGTTCCGTTCGCGGAATACTTGCCCAACCGCGAGTTCTTCTATCCGCTCGCCCCGTCGATGTTCGACATGGTCCCGCGCGACTACACGCTCGGCACACGTGATCCAGTCATGACCGCTGGAGACGCCATCGCCGGAATCGCGATCTGCTATGACATCGTCGACGACGCGCTCTTCCGTGGAATGCTCGCCGAAGACGCCAACGTGATCTTTGCACCGACCAACAATTCTGATTTCGGGCGAACGGATCAGGGCATCCAGCAGCTCGGCATTGCCCGCATGCGCGCCGTCGAAACGGGACGCTCGCTGGTCAACGTGTCGACCGTCGGCGTGAGCGCCGTGATTGCGCCGGATGGCAGTGACCTGGACCGCCTCGAACCGTTCACTCCAGGGGTCATGGTGGCCGATGTTCCGTTGTCAACCGTGGTCACACCGGCAAGCATCATCGGGCTTCCACTGGAGTGGGCACTGATCGTGATGGGTCTTGTGCCGATCCTTGGACTGCGGCGAAAGCGTGACGTGTGAGCGACGCGCTCATCATCGTTCCGACCTACAACGAGCGCGATTCGCTCACCGCTGTTCTCGATCGGATTGTCGCAGCGTCACCGGGCGTCGATGTTCTCGTCGTCGACGATAACTCGCCGGACGGAACGGGATCGCTGGCCGACACGTACGCCTCGACGAACCCCTGCGTTCACGTTCTTCATCGCGAGCGCAAGGCGGGATTGGGCCCGGCCTACATCGCGGGGTTTCGGTGGGCGTTCGACCGCGATTACGCCTGGGTGGTCGAAATCGACGCCGACGGCTCACATGACCCAGCCGTCATCCCGACACTGTTGGGGATTGCGCGTGGCGTGACCGCTGATCTCGTCATCGGGTCGCGTTGGGTTCGCGGTGGTCGGGTCGACGGTTGGAGCGTCGCGCGCCAAATGATTTCCCGCGCTGGGAATACTTTCGCTCGCCTAGCCTTGCGATCGAAAATCACTGACATGACCGCGGGTTTTCGGGTGGTCCGCGTCGAAAAGTTGCGCCAACTGCACCTCGAGACAATCGCGTCGAGCGGCTATTGCTTTCAGATCGAAATTGCCGACCGAATCGAAGCCGACGGCGGAACAATCATCGAACACCCCATCACGTTCGTCGAACGCGCTCACGGAACGTCAAAGATGCACCTCGGAATCGTCGTCGAGGCACTCGCCCGAATCACGGGCTGGGGCATTGGCCGCTGGCTTCTCGGCCGTTAGGCCGATTTGCGCAATGGACTGAGATCGAGCTGGCCGCTCTCGCGCATCGCGATGATTCGTTCCTGCAAAATCACCTCGAGTTCTTCGATTGTGCGACGCTTCATCAACTGTTCCCAGTGAGTCACAGTCGGCGCTACGGGAGCCGGCGCGTTGGGGTCATCACCCTGAATCGGCTTTCCCTTGGCGTCAAGACGCCTACCAATTTGGCTCGAACGGGGTGAGCGCCAGTCATAGGGGAGTTCTACTCCGGACATGAACGTAACGACAAATTCTTCGCCGTCTGACGTTCGGAAAGTCACGTTTTGGCGATCGACAAAGTCGACGCCCTCTTCGGATTCGGAACTAATCGATCCGAGTCGCGTGCCCTGCATGCGCTTGTTGCTCATCATTTTCTCCTTCGGCTTGTGGCCTACCTGTTATAAAGCCAGAACTCACCGAGATATTCCTGAGCGAAAGTAAAGAATTGGCTATGAATTCATAACTCGGAGGGCGATGTCGGCCCGATCCGTGACAATCCCGTCCACTCCAATTCCCAGCAGCCGGCGCATCGTTTCTTCGTCGTTGATCGTCCAGACGTGAACCTCGAGGCCCGCGCGGTGATATCGCTCGACGAGTCTCTCGGTGACGAACGTGACGCCGTTGGCTCGCTCGGGAATCTGTAGCGCGTGAACAAGGGGGAGGGGAGGTGTTATTCCCATGCGTGCCGCTGCGGCGATGACGAGAAACTCTGTCGCCGACGGACTGCTCGCAACGCCGGGTAGGCGGGCGATAGTCGCGCGACGGCGCTGAGCGCTAAACGACGTAATTAACACACGATCACGCGCTTCGGCGTCAGTCACAGCGCGAACCACTCCGTCGATCGCGGTGTCGTCTTTGACATCAATGTTGAATCGTGCCGTAGGAAACTGCTCGAGAGCCTGCGCCAGCGTGAGGAACCCTTCACCACCCAGATCAATATCGGCGAGCTCCGCGGCCGTGCGGTCGGAAACGAGTCCCGTTTGATTCGATACGCGATCGAGAGTCGTGTCGTGCGAGATGATCGCGAACCCGTCTTTCGAACCCACGACATCTGTTTCGATGAATGTGGAACCTGCCGCGATTGCGGCACGGAACGACCCCGCGGTGTTCTCCGGCACGTCGAGATGAAGACCGCGATGAGCCAACACTCTGGGAGCTGACCCCGCAAAATAGGGGTGATCGGCAGCGCGAAACGTCATGCGGGCACGGTATCACGCCAAGATTGCGTGATAGTTTTGCCCCATGAGCGCAAACCCCCTAAAGCCCGGCCAACTCGCGGGGAAGACCGCCTTCGTGACGGGGTCATCCCGTGGAATTGGTGCGGAAACCGTCGGATTTTTCGCCGAGGCAGGCGCGAAAGTCGCCATCAACTTCCGTGACAAAGAGGCCCGTGCCGAGAAGGTCGCAGCGAGTATTCGTGACAACGGCGGGGACGCAATCGTCGTCGGCGCTGACCTGACCGATTACGACTCGATCACGGCATTGCGCGACACGCTGCAGAAAGAGTTCGGCGGGCTTGACATCCTCGTTCTCAACGCCTCTGGCGGTATGGAGGCCGGCAAGGGCGACGACTACGCGATGCGGCTCAATCGAGACGCGCAGGTGAACGCTCTCAAGACCCTGCGACCACTTCTTCACGAGGGGTCGCGAATCGTGTTTGTCACCAGCCACCAGGCTCACTTCATTCGCACGGTCGACACCATGCCCGAATACCTCCCGGTTGCGCTGTCCAAACGCGCTGGCGAAGACGCGCTTCGCGACATGATTCCCTCGCTTGAAGCAGACGGAATTGGGTTTGTCGTCGTGTCGGCCGACATGATCGAGGGAACCGTCACCGCAACGCTCTTGGACCGGGCAAACCCCGGCACCATCGACGCCCGCAAAGAAGCAGTGGGGAAGTTGTACAACGTGTCGGAATTCGCCGCCGAAATTGCCCTTGCCGCCGTTGAGCCCGTTCCCGCCGACAACACGCGGCTGGTCGGCGATACCGGTTACTTCGGCGAATAGCCAACCGCGTGGCCTCCATCGACTTTCCACAACCGTTTGTCCTGGTTCGACTGATTGTCGGCCTGTATCTGTTCGGTCTCGGAATCGCATTCCAGATTCGCGCGACCCTAGGGCTCGCGCCGTGGGATGTCTTCGGACAAGGGCTCGCGAACATCACGGGGCTTAGCTTCGGGTTAGCGACCGTTCTGGCGAGCGCGCTGATTTTGCTGTTGTGGATCCCGCTCAAGCAAAAACCAGGGCTCGGAACCGTATTTAATGCTCTTCTCATCGGACCTTTTGTCGATTTGTCACTGCGCTGGGTTCCGTCAGCGGCCGATTGGGGGATTGTCGGTCAAATCGGGTGGTACGTGCTCGGAATGGCCATCATCGCCTTGGGAACCGGAATCTACATCGGCGCCCGACTGGGTCCGGGGCCACGTGACGGGCTGATGACGGGTTCCGTCAAGAAGTTCGGGAAACCCGTCTGGATCGTTCGCACGGTCCTCGAGGGTGGAGCAACGCTCATTGGGCTTGCGCTAGGTGGGCCGGTGGGGCTGGGCACCCTGCTGTTCGTCATCGGAATCGGACCAATGGTCCAGGTGTCCATGCGAGCGTTTGGATTAGTCGATAAAGGCGGAAAATGATCCATCCCGAGGGAAGAACGCATGTTTTGCATCGCGAGACCGCCCGAATCGTGCTTCACGACGGTCGGGGCGGGTTTTTGCTCTTGCTGACCCTGTTCGACCACCGGGTTGGTCTGCCGCCTCGCTGGATCACACCGGGCGGCGGAATTGACGACGGCGAGACACCTCTGGAGGCGGCCGTGAGGGAATTGCGCGAAGAAACGGGGCTAGTCGTCGAACCTACAGAACTGGGCGAAATGCTCGAGGCCGTGGACGGGTACTGGGATTGGCCGGACGGACAGCACTTCCATTCCTATGTTGATCATTTCTATGTGCTTCGGGTCGATGAATTCGAACTGGATCGTTCCGGCTGGACAGAAACTGAACACCACGACGTGCTCGACATCCGTTGGTGGACGCTCGATGAAATTCGCGCTGAAGCGCCATTTATCGGTCCTGAACGGCTGATTGAGGTCTTGGAGCGCGTTTATTAACTCTTCCCCGTGATTCCGCGCCGTTAGCTTTATCCGATAATGTACATTATGTCAGAATGTCGAAATCGCGAAGCACGTTGTCCTGACCCGCACTTCCCTAGTTGGTTGCGGCTACCCAGGCGTCGAGTTTCGCACTCGCCGCGCCGGAATCAATCGCGTGTGCCGAAACCTCGACGGCCTCGAACATT
>JBIIAK010000074.1:0-5057 GCA_044239945.1 Microbacteriaceae bacterium | reverse complement strand
GTCATCGGGCCAAACGATGATGTTCGCACGATGTTCGATGCATATCGGGCGCAAACCAAAGCAACGACCGGCCAAGATGTCGCGTGTCTACTTCTAGACGAGGCTCAGTTCCTCAGCGTCGACCAGGTTGACGATCTCTTGCGCATCGCAATTCTCGAAGACGTGCCTGTCCTCGCATACGGAATTCGGACCGATTTTCAGACCATCGCTTTCCCCGGTTCGCGCAGACTCCTCGAAGTGGCACACGCTCTCGAGGAATTGAAGACGATCTGTCGATGCGGACGAAAAGCGATGTTCAACGCTCGGCTCGTCAATGGCCAGTTCATTTTCGACGGTGCGCAGGTCGCCATCGACGGCGAGAGCGTGACGTACGAATCGCTCTGTGGCACGTGCTATCTGCGCGAATCCAACGGCATGCTTGCTCACGGATTCAACGCGCCAAGTTCGTTCATTCCGACGCTCGCGCCGGACGCCGATTTCTCTTAAGCTTCGACCGGCGAGAGCAACTGTGTCTCGGCCAGTTCTCGATAGAGCGGGACGGTCTTGAGAAGTTGCTTGTGAGTGCCCACACCCAAAACGACGCCCTTCCGGAGAACCACGATTTGATCGCTATCGATGACGGTCGACAGCCGGTGGGCGATGACAATCAGGGTGCGTTTCGCCGAGACTCGATCAATCGCGTCCTTCATCAACTGTTCGTTGAGTCCATCAAGGCTCGACGTTGATTCATCGAGTAGCAGGATGGGTGCGGCGGCGAGAAGCGCGCGTGCGATCGCGAGTCGTTGGCGTTCTCCACCCGACAACAGAACTCCACCCTCACCAACCGGGGCGTGGATTCCTCGGGCATCTCGGTCCACGATGTTCAAGAGGTTGACCTCGGCGAGCACGTCGACACAGTCCGCATCAGATGCATTCGGGGCACCCAAAACGAGGTTGTCCCGGATAGACCCGGCGAGAACGGGGGCGTCTTGTTCGACGTAGCCAATCGCAGCGCGAAGCTCTGCACGATCGAGTGAACGGACATCGTGTCCACCGAGACGAATTGCGCCGGATTGCGGGTCATAAAAACGTTCGATGAGTGACAAAATCGTGGATTTCCCCGAACCACTCGGCCCGACGAGGGCGATGCGTGTCCCGGTTTTGACCGTGAACGACACTGAATCAAGAATCGGTGTCTCGGGATCGTAGGCGAATGACACGTTGTCGAATTCAATTGCGACTTTCCCGAGTTCGCCATCGAGTTGCTCGGTGACGACGTCGCCTTCGGTTTCGCCGGGTAACTCGATGATTTCCTGAATTCGTCCGAGGGCACCGAGAGCCTGCATCACCGAGGTGAAGGCACCGATTGCTTGGCCGAGGGGCATGATCATAATGAACAAGAAGAGGATAAATGACACGAGTTGTGCGACCTCGATGGTTCCACTCGCGACGCGGAATCCGCCGACACCGAGAACGACGAGGAACGAAACCTGCATCGCGATGCTCGAAATCGGAACGACAAACGCCGAAATGCGTGCGACGTCGAGTCCCGCTCGCCAGGCACCCCGAGCATCGGTGTCAACAGTGTCGATTTCGCGCTGAACTGCGTTGGCCGCGCGAACGGTTCTAACCGCCGAGATGGCGCGTTCGACCGATGCCGTGAGGTCGCCGACTCGGTCCTGCGCGATTCGCGAATACACGCGAATCCGGCGAGACAAGCCGATGACAATGATGATCGACGCGATTACCACAGCGAACGTGAGGCCGAAGAGAACGCCGTCGATGATGAGCATTGCGATGATGGCGCCAACGAACGTCACCGAACCGCCGATCGCCTCAACAAGGCCTTGTGTCAGCACTGCCCGCAACATGGTCGAGTCGGCACCGACACGAGAAACGAGGTCGCCGGTACGACGGGCATCGAACTGACTGATGGGCAGGTTGAGGAGTCTCGCGACGAGGTGGCGACGTGATGACAAAACCACGCTTTCGCCGGTGCGCTGCAAAAGATAATGGCGAATGCTCGAGAGCAATGCTCCGCCGACAACCAGAGCAATGAGCCCAGGGACGAGCCACCCGAGTTCAGTACCCGCCTGAACGGTCGAGATGATTTGGGCGACAATGAGCGGTTGACCGAGAGCCGCGCCGGCTCCAAGCAGGCTCAAGAGAATGACAACGATCAAAATCTTTTTGTGTTCGAGCAGGTACGGAACCAATTGCGAAAAGGTTGCTTTGGGGCCGCTGTCGTCGGTGGGCCCGCCACCGCGGCGAAATCCGCCGAACCGAGGTGATGACATGGCCGTCCTTTTCGTGAGTTGTGGGGGCGTGTGTCGTATCGTTTGTGCTCGACAACACGTGATGCATCCCTCAGTACTAGACTAAGTCTTTGTGTCTGTTCCCGTAATTCGCGCTGAAAACCTCGTCAAGAAATATGGCGATTTTGTTGCTGTAGACGGAGTTTCTTTCGAGGTACAGCGAGGGGAATCCTTCGGGCTGCTTGGTCCCAATGGTGCCGGCAAGTCCACGACAATGAAAATGATCGCCGCGGTGTCGACGCGCACGTCGGGGTCCCTTGACGTCCTCGGAATGGATCCCAACACCGACGGGCCCGCGATTCGCTCACAACTCGGTGTCGTGCCCCAAGAGGACAATCTTGACCAGGAATTGCGCGTCCGCGAGAACCTGATTACCTACGGGCGATTCTTCGGAATGTCACACGTTGCCGTGGCGAAACGTGCCGATGAACTGCTCGAGTTCGCCCAGTTGACGGACCGTGCGAAATCCAAAGTGGAGCCGCTCTCTGGCGGCATGAAGCGCCGTCTGACCATCGCGCGTTCACTCATGAACGACCCGCAGATGCTCCTCCTCGACGAGCCGACTACGGGACTCGACCCGCAAGCGCGGCACATTCTGTGGGATCGTCTGTTTCGCCTCAAAGAGCAAGGCACGACGCTCGTGCTCACGACGCATTACATGGACGAGGCCGAACAGTTGAGTGATCGCATCATTGTTGTCGACAAAGGTGCGATCATGGCCGAGGGCTCGCCCGCTCAGCTGATTCGCCAGTATTCGAGCAAAGAGGTTCTCGAAGTCCGTTACGGGTCGGACAAGAATCAGTCCGTCGCGAAATCAATTGCTGACATCGGTGAACGTCAGGAAATTTTGCCCGATCGAATCTTGATTTACAGTGACAACGGCGAACGCGATCTTGCCGTCATCACGAAACGCGGTCACCACCCGACGACGAGCCTCGTCCGCCGCTCGTCGTTGGAGGACGTATTCCTTCGCCTGACTGGCAGGACACTCGTCGAATGAAAAACGTTGCCGACATTAAGGCGGAAGTCGAGAAACCGCGACGGTGGGGTTGGTGGTACGTCGCGGAGCTTCGGTTGCGCGAGATGCGCGGTTACGTCAGCTACGTCGTCACGTCCTCGTTCGGGAACCCGCTCATGTACCTGCTCGCCTTGGGAATCGGTCTTGCGAATCTCATCCCCCAGGGTATGGAGGGCGTCCCGTTTCTCGTTTTTGTTGCCCCCGCTCTTCTCATGTCGACGATATTGACAGTTGGCGCGGAAGAAGGAATGTACCCCGTCCTCAGTGGGTTCAAGTGGCACAAGGTTTTCTTCGCCATCCACGCGACACCCATCACGCCAGGGCAAATCGTTGGTGGGTTCCTCGTGCATCTGACGATTCGTTTTGCCTTCACCGCGGGTGTCTTTTACGGTTTTCTCATCGCGTTCGGGGCGGTACCGTTCGCATCGGGATGGCTCATGATCCCGATCGCCATCCTCGGGGCGTTCGCCATCCTCACACCACTAGGTGCTTACGCGGCGAGACTTGAAGACGACACAGGACAATTCGCTCTGATTCAGCGGCTTGTCGTTATGCCCATGTTCTTGTTCTCAGGGACCTTCTTCCCGCTCTCAGAGGTTCCCGACTGGCTCGAATGGGTTGGGTGGGTTTCACCGCTCTGGCATGCAACTCAACTGGGTAGAACCGTCAGTTACGGCGCAATCGAGCCCATCTGGCTTTCTGCAACCCACCTGCTCGTTCTGCTCGCCTACGCGGTCATCGGGGGATACTTCATGCACCGATCGTTCGTCGCGAGGTTGACGCGATGACCACCGAAGTTCGCGTCAGCGCCGCCATAGCGCCCAAGCGGCGTTTCGGCGGGATGTCCGGTGGCAACGCTCGCGCTGTGATCGAACGCGGACTTCGGGCAACGATGTCCAACAATTACCTCGTCATTCTTAGTGGCTTTTTCGAGCCCGTGTTTTACCTTTTCTCGATGGGAATCGGGCTGGGCGGAATCATCGGCGCGATTGATGTTGATGGCGCTTCGGTTCCGTACGGGGCGTACATCGCCCCCGCACTTCTCGCAGTGTCGGCGATGAACGGTGCGATTTACGACTCGACGTGGAACGTCTTCTTTAAACTCAATTTCGGCAAGCTGTATCAGACAATGTTGCTGACATCGTTGGGGCCGCTCGACGTCGCCATCGGTGAAATTACTCTCGCCCTGTTGCGCGGCGGCGTCTATGCGGTCGGCTTCCTGATCGTGATGCAGACCATGGGGCTAGTCCTTTCCCCTCTGGCGATCCTCGCGATCCCCGCAGTCATCCTCATTGCCGCCGGATTCGCCTCAATCGGCATGGCATTCACGTCGTACCTGAAGACATTTCAGCAGATGGACTGGTTGCCGATGGTCATGTTGCCCATGTTCCTGTTTTCGGCAACGTTCTTCCCGATTACGGTGTATCCGGAAGCAATTCAGATTATGGTGCAGTGCTTTCCGTTATGGCACGGAGTCGAACTGATTCGCATGCTGACAACGGGGGTCGTGACGTCCATGATGTGGGTGCACATCGCCTACTATCTAGTCATGCTCGGCGTTGGCGTTGTCGTCGTCTCGCGCCGACTTCGCTCTCTATTTCTTGGCTGAACGTCCGAGTCGGCGCTTGGCCTCTGACACAAGCAACTCCAATGCGGACGGTTGTGGCTTTTTCGTCAGCACGGACAAAAGGTGGTCGAGGTCGTCGGTATCAGTGTTCTCAACGAGGTAGTCCAGTCCGAGCCGT
>JBIIAK010000073.1:0-5152 GCA_044239945.1 Microbacteriaceae bacterium | reverse complement strand
CTCCGAGCGTCGTCAAGATCACCACGAAAATGATGAGTTGGTCGCGGCAAAGACGAAAGCCGCACTGAAGCATGGACTAGTCCCCATCATTTGCGTTGGTGAAACCAGCGACGATCGTGAAAAATTCGAATCTAGTGCTGTGCCCGTGGGTCAACTTCGAACCGTGCTGTCACAAATTGAAGCAACCGCTGAAATCGTGATCGCATACGAGCCCGTCTGGGCCATTGGGTCGGGGCAACCCGCGACACCCGCCCAGGCACAAGAAATCTGTGCCGCACTGCGGGCCGTCATCGCCGAAGATCTTTCACCTGAGTCCGCGGAAGCCACACGAATTCTCTATGGTGGAAGCGTCAAGTCGGGAAACATCGCGTCGTTCATGCGCGAAAAAGATGTCGACGGAGCTCTCGTCGGGGGGGCGAGCCTCGATGCAGAAGAATTTGCCAAGATTGTGCAGTTCCCCAGGCACGTAATCGCATAAACTAGTTGAATCATGGAAATTCTCTACATCATCGTGCAAGTTGTCCTTGCACTGACGAGCGTCCTTTTGACGATGACAATTCTTCTACACCGCGGACGCGGTGGCGGCCTCTCTGACATGTTCGGTGGCGGTGTGACCTCGAACCTCGGGTCGAGCGGTGTCGCGGAACGTAACCTCAACCGTCTAACCATCATGATCGCGGTCATCTGGTTCCTTGCCGTCGTCACAATCGGGCTCTTCACCCGATTCGGTCTGGTCTAGGTCCGGTCATGGCGGGCGGTAGCGCAATCCGAGGTACTCGAGTCGGCAGCGGTCCGATGGGGGAGCACGACCACGGAAAACACGCTGAGCGGGTAGCGGTGTCGTACTGGGACGCCGAAGGTAACGAAACTGTCAAACACTATGCCGCTGACGTCCCCGACGACCAGATTCCCGAGTTGATTGATTCGCCGACAACCGGTCTCCCCGCTGGCCGAAACAAGAACAAGCCTCCGCAACTCGTGAAGAACGAGCCCTATAAGACCCACCTGGCCTACGTCAAAGAGCGTCGCACTTTAGAAGAGGCTGACACTATTCTTTCTGACGCGCTGGAGCGTCTGAGGTCGACGGGTAAGCCCTAACTAGGTAGTGCAGAGGCTGCGTCAGCGTCCACCCAGACGACGGTTTCTAACGTTCCACACAGCGCTGCTGCTGGGGTTTCGGATTCGTGCGCGCCCGCGACAATTCGTGCTATCGCTGTCGACTTGTCCGTGCCCGACGCGACAATCCAAACGCGCCTGCCACGATTCAACGCATCAAACGTGAACGTCAAGCGTTGCGCGGGAGGTTTCGGAGAATTTTCCACCGCGATGACATCCTCGCCTCCGCCGTGGGGAAGACCAGGAAACAAACTCGCCGCGTGGCCATCGGGACCAATTCCGTTGAGAACGACATCGAACGCCGGAAAACCGTCGACGTGCTCAGCCAGGAACTCATCTCGAGCGTCGCGAAGAGTTTGACCACGGTCCGCGGGAAAAGTGTGCAGGTTTGAAGGAGGAATGGCGACCTGCGAAAAGAGCGCGTCTTTCGCCTGTTTCTCGTTTCGGTCGGTGTGCCCGGCTGGGACGAATCGTTCGTCGCCCCACCACACATGAACACGCGACCAGTCGATCGTGGCAACGTGGGGGGACCGTGCCAAAGAGGCGAGAACGCCGATTCCGACCGTGCCACCTGTAACGACGATGTCCGCACGTCCGCGTGAAGCGAGAGCCGACTGAATAACTGTGACGAGTTCTTCCGCGACACGGTCCTCAATATCAGACCGTGTCGACGCGACCTCGAGTCGTCGAGACATCAAATCAATTCCGATTCCGCGACCAGTAACGGAATTCCCTCGGTCAAGACGCGTCCAAACACGACGTCCGCGTCGAGTCGGCGAAGTTCTTCAGTCAGACAGTCGCCGAGACCGCGGAGTGGCAGCGAAATGGCGTGATCGGGTTGCCCCGGTTGTTCAAGTCGGGCGAAGCCGGGCTCGGTCCGCTCCAACACAATCGCCCCCGAATTCGTCATAATCTCTGCACGAATGATGTTCCCCAGCTCGCTTTTTCCTTCGAGGATGAGCTCTACAGGAACCTTCAGTTCACTGCGCAACCACGCAGCAAGAAGTATCGGGGCAGAGTTGTCCAAAGCGCCAGCCACTTTGACCCCGCTGATGCCCAAATCGACACCCGTGTCGAGCGTCGCAGCCAAGAGTCCACGCCACTGTGTGATCCGAGTCCAACCTAGGTCGACGTCTCCTGGTTCATAAGCCTCGGCAAGAATTCGAAGCAATTCGACAGGGTTTGACGCTGTAATCGTGTCAGCGATTCGATGCCCAGCGACGCGACCAAGCGACGTTTCCGACATCCGTAGCGGAGCGGCATCTGGCCACCACGCAACCATCGGCGCATCGGGCAATAAAAGCCCATTGATAAGCCCCTGAGGGTCGCCAACCAACTCGTCTGACGCGTTAAGCACGATGACTTCGCTCGCGCCGGCGTCACCGCCCAGTCGTAATTCTGCATTGAGTGGGACCGTCTGGTTCGCGTTCGAGACGTTGTTGATGACGATAATGCGCATCGGGTGTTCCCGTGAGGCTTCATTAGCGGCCGCGATGACTTTTTCAACCTTGTCATCAGTCGTCGTAATCACGAGTGTCAATACCCGACCCAATGCCACCGCACCACCGTCTTCTCGAGCCTTTTGAAGCGTTCGGAGAATGCTCGACACCGTCGTGTTCGGGAGGGGGATAATCACGGGCGTCTCCATTCGCGACCGTCGCGGCGCATCATTTCATGAGCCGATTCGGGGCCCCACGAGCCGGGGGCATACTTCTCGGGTCTGCCGTTCGACGCCCAGTAGTTTTCAATCGGATCAAGCACTTTCCAGGACAGTTCCACCTCTTCATGCCGTGGAAAGAGTGGCGGATCCCCGAGCAGGACGTCGAGAAGCAGGCGTTCATAGGCTTCGGGGCTCTCTTCGGTAAACGCATGTCCGTAGCCGAAGTCCATCGTCACATCGCGAACCTGCATTCCTGCGCCAGGCACTTTCGATCCAAACTTCATCGTGACACCCTCGTCCGGTTGGACGCGGATGACAAGTGCATTTTCGGACAAACTCGAAACTTGGTTCTGCTCGAAAAGATATTGAGGGGCGCGCTTGAACACAACCGCAATCTCGGTTACTCGACGACCGAGTCTTTTACCCGCACGCAAATAAAACGGAACGCCACTCCAGCGTCGCGTGTCGATATCGAGTCGCATCGCCGCGAAAGTTTCGGTGACGGAATCCGGATTCATTCCCTCTTCGTCGAGAAAGCCGGTAACCTGAACACCGCCCTGCCAGCCCCCGGAATATTGACCGCGTGCGGTTCCGGTTGACAAATCTGCGGGAAGTTTGATTGCCGACAAGACCTTTTCCTTTTCTGCACGAAGGTCAGCTGCATCGAACGAAACGGGCTCTTCCATCGCCGTGAGTGCGAGAAGTTGCAAGAGGTGGTTTTGAATGACGTCTCGTGCAGCACCGATACCGTCGTAATATCCAGCTCTTCCGCCGACACCGATGTCCTCGGCCATTGTGATCTGAACGTGGTCGACGTAATTCGAATTCCAAATCGGTTCATAAAACATGTTGGCGAATCGCAGCGCAAGGATGTTCTGGACTGTTTCTTTGCCCAGATAGTGATCGATGCGAAACACCGAGTCTGCTGGGAATACAGATTCCACCACGGCGTTCAGTTCGCGGGCGGTCGCCAAGTTTGATCCGAACGGCTTTTCGATCACTACTCGACGCCACTCCTTTTCTTTTGGCGATGCAAGACCAGAGCGCCGCAATTGTTCTGTGACGAGCGGGAATGAGCGTGGTGGGATGGACAAATAGAAGGCGTGATTGCCCATCGTCCCGCGTTCCAGATCCAACTCCGCGATTGTTTCGCCGAGACGATCGAAGGCCGCATCGTCGTCAAAGTCTCCTTCAACGAATCGAATGCCATCAGCCAACTGACGCCACACATCCTCACGAAAAGGTGTGCGCGCGTATTTGGTGACCGACTCTCGGACGACCTCCATGAAGTCTTGGTTTTTCCATTCGCGCCGTGCGAATCCAACCAAGCCAAAACCGGGCGGGAGTAGCCCCCTGTTTGCAAGGTCATACACGGCGGGCATCAACTTTTTCCGGGATAGGTCTCCTGTCACCCCAAAAATGACAAGTCCCGACGGGCCGGCGATTTGACCTAGTCGGCGGTCACGCGGATCCCGTAGCGGATTGACAAAGGTCACGAACTGATTCCCACACGACGGAGCGTCGAAACAAGCGAGGCGAGATCAGGGAACCCGTCTACTGTCAGAGTCAGAACGGGACGGTTGTGATTAGCGAGAACGCTCGCGTCCCCGCGCGCTTGGGCTTCCAACAACACGCCAAAGGTAAACGGCTGCCCCGGCACTTCTTTATCGACGATTGCGCGTTCGACGATTTGGATGAAGACACCGTGGGCTGGTCCGCCCTTGTGATATTGCCCAGTTGAATGAAGGAACCGCGGTCCCCACCCGAACGTCGTAGGGCGACCTCCGCTCGCTGCCGCGATGGCGTCCCGAATCGTTTCGAGTCCTGATCCTGCTTCTCGGTCGGCATAGGCGTGAATCGACACATAGCCGTCAGCCGCAACGAGTGCAAGCAATTCGTTTACTGCTGTCGGGACGGTGATCGCTGTCGGTTGGTAGCCACGCGCGCTCATCTTAACGGCACCGTCGGTCGCAAATGTCACCGGCTCATCGGGGGTGCCATCTAGGAAGGCTCGTGCCGCAATTTTGGCCGATTCGACATCCGGCTGATCGTAGGGGTTTATCCCCAGGAGTCGACCGGCAACGGCGGTGGCAACTTCCCACAAAACAAACTGCGCTCCAAGTGGTCCCGCGACGGTCACCGAGTCGCCCGACGCGATCACGGCTGAGTCGACGATGTTCACCGGAAGAAGGTCGGCAGTTGAAAGCTCGGGTGCACGCGGTTCGAGAATGACGGGAAGCACTCCCGTGCCGTTCTTTCCCGTGGATTCGGCTACGAGTTGTTCGATCCACTCACCAATGCCGACGATTGATGACTTCGTTGACACGATTCCAATCTTGTCTCTACGCGGTAGCGTGCCGGCAATCGCTGCTCCGA
>JBIIAK010000072.1:0-5161 GCA_044239945.1 Microbacteriaceae bacterium | reverse complement strand
CGTTGGTGACGGATTACGCGACGTGCTTGACCCGAAGACGGAAGGTCGCTAACCATGCCAACTGACGATAACTGGTTGCTGCGGGTCGATGACCTCAGCGTGCGTTTCCGATCGTCGAAGGGTGTCGCCCACGCCGTCGATCACGTCTCGTTTGACATTTATCCCCACGAAACCCTTGCCCTTGTTGGCGAGACGGGATGCGGAAAGAGCGTTACTGCCCGCTCGATTTTGCGCCTCGTCCCCGAACCTCCCGGTGAATATGCGTCCGGCTCTATTTCGTTGCGCAACCCCGACGGTTCTGTCACCGAGATCCTCACCGCACCAGAAAAAAAGGTTCGCAGTATCCGCGGTGACCGAATTTCAATGATTTTCCAGGACCCTGGGAAAGCTCTCAATCCGGGCCTCACGATCGGTCGCCAACTCGCCGAGGTTTTTGGTGAGCATCGGATGTCGATGATTCTTGGAAATGCGGGATTTGACGGGGAAAAACCAAGTCGCACCGCAACCAAGATTGTGCAGCAAAGGGCAAGTGTTCTCGAGCGCGGCCTTTACCGAGTGACTCACATGAACGCGCCGAAGGCTCTTCAGAAGTCGATCGACGACGCCGTCATGCAGGCCCTTGCGGATACCGGAATCCCCAACCCGCGCAAGATGCTCGATAGTTACCCGCACGAGCTCTCGGGTGGAATGAAACAACGTGTCATGATCGCCCAAGCGCTCGCGTGTGATCCCGATCTGCTCATCGCGGACGAACCCACCACCGCGCTAGACGTCACCATTCAGGCTCGCATCTTGGACCTCATCCACCAGATGCAGCAGAAACGCGGCATGGCGATTCTGTACATCACCCACGACTTGTCGTTGGTTCGACAGTTCGCCGACCGAGTGGCCGTGATGTATGCGGGGCGCATTGCCGAAATCGGGCCGTCCGCCGACGTTTTGGCATCGCCTCAGCACCCTTACACCCAGGGTCTGCTCGCCGCGATTCCGCGACCGTCCACCCCGCGAGGCCAACTTGCCGCTATCCCGGGAAGTGTGCCGCAACTGATTGATCCGCCGGCGCAGTGTCACTTTGCCAGCCGCTGTTCGTTTGCCGGTGCAGCGTGCCACGATGTGGTCCCGGACCTCCTCTCTATCGGCAACAAGCGCGAAGTTTCGTGTCTTCGTTTTGATATGGCAAGTCGCATTGGTGTCAAGAGCGCCGATATGCCTTCCGCAGCGAAAGTGAAAGGGAAGGTCTCTTCATGACATTGCGAAGTGAGTCGATAGCCGCAGACTTTGGCGGTACGAACGACGCTGTGGTGTCACTCCACGACGTGAAGGTGCACTACCCCGTCAAAGAAGGCGTACTGCAACGCGTCACTGGCCAGGTTCGTGCGGTCGACGGAATCAACCTCAGTATCCCGCGCGGGCAAACTCTCGGACTCGTCGGCGAATCGGGCTGCGGAAAAACAACCCTCGGTCGTGTTATCGCAGGCTTGGTAGAGCCGACGGGAGGCGACATTTGGGTTGACGTGAATGCCACCCAACACAACGAAATCGAACGGATTCGAGGGATCGCAGCTAACGACAGGTCAGCTGCTGACCAGACGATGTGGAAAAACTTGGAAGCCAACCACCGTCTCGGTTCGATGTCGCGAGACAAACAGCGTTCGTATCGCCGAAACTGTCAGGTCGTATTCCAGGATGCGTTCGCGTCGCTGAATCCGCGTCAACTTGTCCGTGACATCGTCGGTCGCCCCCTGCGGGTCCACAACGAGGCCTCTGGCGACGAGCTTGACCGTCGCGTCACCGAACTTCTCGAGAGGGTGGGTCTCGGAGCACAGCACTTGCTTCGTTTCCCCCACCAATTCTCGGGCGGCCAGCGTCAACGAATCTCGATTGCCCGCGCATTGGCATTGAACCCGGAGTTCGTGATCCTCGATGAACCCACGAGCGCGCTTGACGTGTCCGTCCAGGCTCAAATCCTCAATTTGCTGGTCGAGTTGCAGAAAGACCTCGGCCTCACCTACCTTTTCATCACCCACGACCTCGGTGTTGTCCAGCACATGTCCGACCGCATCGCAGTGATGTACATGGGCGAGATTGCGGAGTACGGACCAACCGCCGACGTCTTCAACAACCCACTCCACCCATATTCGAAGATTTTGCGTGACTCCAACCCGACCTTGGAGGATGGTGCGGAAACCGTGAAGTGGGATCTGTCCGGTACGGTCCCTAACCCCATTAACCCGCCGCGCGGATGTCGTCTTCACCCGAGGTGCCCCGTTGCCAAAGCGGAGTGCGGTTGGTCAATCGATGACGTTCTGACGGATTCGGAACGAAACACGCCGGTAATTTTTGAGACCATTTCGACTGTTCAACGAAGCAGCGAATTCCGCGCTACGGTGACCTTCAGCGAGCCAGCGGCCGCGAAGTCGTTCGCCCACAGAATCGGTACGCTCGCGGCCCATGAGGCTCTCGAACGTCCCGTACGCCTCGACGACAAATCTGTCGAGGTCAGTTTCAACGAAGTATCCGACGCCGAATTGCAACAATTGCACGACGGTCGCTGGACATCGTGCTCGAGAACTCAAAACCTCGGTGCACTCCCTGAGCTTTAACTCAAACGAGAAAAAGGAAGGTAATGATAGTGAATACAAAAATAGCTACACGAAGCAACGGCGCTTCGAAGCGGCCGCTTCGGTTAGCGGTCACTGCCAGCGTCGCCACACTGGCGCTCGCGCTGAGCGCGTGCACCGCTGCCGAAGAAACCGTCGACAGTGAGATCCGCAACCCGGGTGTCATCGTCCACCACCAAAACGGAGAACCAGCAAGCCTCGACCCCGCTCGCGCTGAGCAGGGTGAAAAGGGTGAAGCGTTCATCGACAACGTGTACGAGCGACTCGTGGATGTGGGCATTGAAGGCCCAGATCTGATCCCGTCGCTCGCGACTGAGGTACCAACCACCGAAAACGGTTTGGTGAGCGAGGATCGTCTCGTCTACACTTTCCCGCTTCGCGAGGGCGTCGTGTTCCATGACGGAACAGACTTCACCGCAGATGATGTTGTGTACTCATGGGAGCGCGTCATGACAATGAACCTGCCCGAAGGTCAAGCGGCAGCGCTTGTCGACTCGGTTGAATCGGTTAGGGCAGTCGACGACTTCACGTTCGAGGTCACGCTGAAGGAAGCGGATGCGTCGTTCCTTTACTCTGTCGTGCTGGGCACCGTGGCATCTGTCGTGAGCCCCGAAGCAGTCGAGGCGAACGGTGGCGTGGTAGCCGACACTCCGAACGAGTGGATGGACACCAATATGGTCGGAACCGGCCCTTACGTATTCGATGAATGGGTTCGCGACGTTTCTCTCGCGATGAGCGTCAACGAAGACTACTGGGGTGAGCCCGCGAAGGCTGACGTTCGTTGGGAAATCAACAACGAAGAAAGCTCTCGCGTTCTCGCGTTGACCGCTGGTGACGCAGACATCATCGACATTTCCCCATCGGCTGTCGCCGATGTCGAAGGCGTCGACGGTGTCACGGTCATCAAGGGCGGACTGACTCTCGAGCCGATTCACTTGGCCTTCAACATGCGCGCCGATAGCCTGCCTGAAGGCGACACGGTTCCCGCGAACTTCTTTGCGGACAAGCGTATTCGCCAGGCGTTCAGCTATGCCTTCGACTACCAAACCTTCATCGATTCGTTCCTTGACGGACTCGGTGCGCGTTACCCCGCCTACATCCCTCAGGGTGTCCTCGGTTATGACGCAACCGCACCGTTGTACGAGTACGACATTGCCAAGGCAACCGAGTTGCTCGAGCAAACTCCGTACTGGGAAGAAGGCTTCACCGTTTCTGTTCTCGTGCAGGCTGGCGACCCCGAGTTTGAGGGCCCCGCGCTTCTGCTGAAAGACGGAATCGAGAGCATTAACCCCAAGTTCCGGATCAACGTTGTCAGCAAGCCCGAAGGTCAGTTCGACAAAGACATGGGTTCAGACCCGCTTCCCTACTTGATGTGGACGAAGAACTCTGACCCGGGTGCCGACCCGCACCAGTTCTACTGGCCGAACTCGCACCCCGACGGTGAATGGGGCACGCGGCACGGAATGCGTGACGTGTACGAAGACCCCGATCGCATCGCTGAGCTCATCGACGCCGGTAAGGCAACGGTGAACCCAGACGAGCGCATCGAAATCTACGCCGAACTGCAGCGCCTGCTGCACGAGGAAGCGATGTGGATCTTGGCAGCACAGGAAGGCCTTGCCTTCCCGTACCGCACCTGGGTGAAGGACTTCGTTGTGAACCCGCTCTGGCGCGGACCTCACTACGAGTACTACTCCAAGTAACAAACACTCGCAACGGTGAGGGCCAGGGTCAACCCCTGGCCCTCACTGTTTTCTTCCCATATCCCCGAGACCCGATTTTCGCTAGTCTTAGCGCATGTCTCGAGCGGTAACGATTGTCGACGTCGCGAAACTCGCCGGGGTTCACGCGGCAACCGTCTCGCGAGCGCTAAACCCATCCGCAAAGTCGCACGTGAGCCCCGAAACCGTGCGGCGCGTGCAGAAGGCGGCGAAAACTCTCGGTTATGTTCCTAACGCCATGGCGCGCAGTTTGCGCAACAACCTGTCGATGACCGTCGGTGTCACAATTCCCGATTTAACCAACCCCATTTTCCCACCCATGATTCGCGGCATCGAGAACTTCCTGGCCCCCCGGGGCTACACCGCGTTGCTCGCCAATACCGATGGCCGACCCGCCATCGAAAAAAGCGCCATAAACTCGTTGCTCGAACGTCGCGTGGATGGATTGATCATCGCCACGGGAATCGATGACCACGAATTCTTGCCCAAGCTTTACGACCAGGGTGTGAAAGCGGTGCTTGCGAACCGTGGTGCTGGTGCCGTTCCCTACCCTCTCGTCACCGGCGATGACCGCAGTGGAATAGCGATGACGGTCGAGTTGCTCAAAAGTTTGGGACACCGTCGCATCGTGCACATTGCGGGTCCAGACAATTTCTCTACTTCCCGAACGCGCCGTGACGCCATGATCCAGTCCTGCGAAAGCGCAGGGATTTCGTGTCAAGTCGTCTATGCAAGCGCATTGACTGCTGAGGCCGGTCAGAAAGCAATGGATGATCTGCTCTCGCAACGACAAAACTTCACCGCGGTGCAGGCGAGCAA
>JBIIAK010000071.1:0-5208 GCA_044239945.1 Microbacteriaceae bacterium | reverse complement strand
CGATTACATCAATCGCGGACTTGTCGCCCGCCGACCGCACGACGGTTGACGAGTTGTTTGTTTCCCAGATTTTCCCCGTCCTTACCCCGCTTGCGGTCGACCCAGCGCACCCGTTCCCCTACATTTCAGGATTGTCACTGAACTTGGCGGTTCGTGTGCAAAACCCCAAATCGGGTGAAGAGAACTTCGCTCGCGTCAAGGTGCCGGCGATTTTGCCTCGTTTTGTCGAATTGCCCACCTCAGACTCCGAAGCGATTCGATTCCTCCCACTCGAAGACCTCATCGCCCACCACCTCGGGGCTCTGTTCCCCGGAATGGCGATTCTCGATCACCACTTTTTTCGGGTTACCCGCAACGAAGACCTGACAATCGATGAGGACGAAGGTGAAAACCTCCTTAAAGCACTGGAAAAGGAACTCTCGCGCCGTCGATTCGGAGCGCCGATTCGACTTGAAATCAGTGACGATATGGACTCCGTCACCCTTGGATTGCTCATTCGCGAACTCGGGATGGACGAAGGAGAGGTCTATCGACTTCCCGGAATCCTCGGGCTCGACCAACTCTTTCAAATCACCGGTATTGCGCGACCCGATCTCAAGTTCGACAAACACCGCCCGACAACGGTCGCCCAGTTTCAGTCCCTCGAACCCGGAATCCCCGCAGATTTGTTCGGCGCACTCAATGAGGGCGAGGTGCTCGTTCACCACCCCTACGAGTCATTCGCGACGAGCGTTCAAGCGTTCGTGGAACAAGCCGCGACAGACCCCAACGTGCTCGCCATCAAACAGACCCTCTATCGCACGTCAGGTGACTCCCCTATCGTCCGTTCGTTGATTGCCGCCGCTGAATCTGGGAAAGCCGTGCTTGCTCTTGTCGAAATCAAGGCGCGTTTCGACGAGCAGAACAACATCACGTGGGCGAGACAACTCGAACGCGCTGGAGTGCACGTCGTGTATGGGCTTGTTGGATTGAAAACCCACTGCAAACTGACCCAGGTGCTTCGGCGCGAAAAATCGGGTGATATCTCGTACTACTCGCATATCGGAACTGGAAACTACAACCCAAAGACCAGTCGTGTTTACGAAGACCTTGGGTTGTTCACGAGCTCGGCCGAAGTCGGCGCCGAACTGACACGGTTGTTCAACGAACTGAGCGGTTATGCAATCGAAAAAAAGTTCAAGCGACTTCTCGTCGCGCCGCGTTACTTACGCAACGGGTTGCTCAAAAACATTGCGCGCGAAACCGAGGCCGCCATTGCCGGAGAGAAATCGGGCATCCGTCTCAAAATGAACTCGCTCGTGGACGAAGCAATTATCGACGCTCTTTACCGCGCAAGCCGCGCCGGGGTTCCCATCGATGTGTCCGTGCGCGGAATCTGTTCGCTGGTTCCCGGTCGCGCGGGCTTGTCAGAGACGATTCGCGTGCGCAGCGTGCTGGGGCGTTACCTCGAACACTCGCGTATTTATTCGTTCTACAACGGCGGCAAGCCCACGATTTATATCGGCAGTAGCGACATGATGCATCGAAACCTCGATCGGCGAATCGAGGTGCTGGTCAAGATTGAGGCCCCCGCGCATCGCGACCGAATCGACCACCTTTTTGAATTGCACATGAGTGACTCGTCGTCGACATGGTCACTCGCAGAGGACGGCGTCTGGACGCGTCACACAGGTTTGGCGGGTGAGTTGGCGGACATTCAAGACACGCTGATGGCCGAATACACCGCCCGAAACTCCCGCGGGAGGCACGCGTGAGCAAACCCGAACCAATCATTGCCGCAGGGGCGGTCCCATGGCGTGTCATCAACGGGAAGTTGCAGGTACTCGTTGTATATCGCAAGCAACACCGCGACGTGTCAATTCCCAAGGGCAAAGTGGACCCGGGTGAAACGCTTCCCCACACCGCGGTGCGCGAGATTTTCGAAGAGACCGGTTTAAAGGTCAACCTCGGGCCATCGCTCGGCTCGGTCCACTACATTCAATCGTCCAACGGCAAACCAAAGATTGTCCACTACTGGGCGGCTGAAGTCGATCCCGTCGCCGAAGCAAAATCCAAGTTCGTGTCAAACGACGAGATTTTTGCCCTCGAATGGTTGAGTGCGAAGAAAGCAATCGCTGCGTTGACCTACGAGCACGACCGTGAACTGGTCGAGGACGTGCGTTCGTTGTGGAAGTCGGGTTCGATGAACACCTTCCCGCTCATCATTGCCCGCCATGGGAAAGCCACCGCTCACGAACAATGGGAGGGGCTTGATTCGCTTCGTCCACTCGCAGCACAGGGCATGCAACAGGCGCGGGACATTGCCGGTGGTCTCGCCGCATTCGGCCCCACCGCGATCATTTCATCACCCGCAATTCGTTGCTTGCAGACGATTGCCCCCTTGTCATACAAACTCGGGATGGAGATTCGCGAGTCGGGCAAGATATCTCAAGACAAGTGGACCAAAGAGGGCGATCGCGTTGTCGATTTTGTCGCCGCACGATTGCGAAAGGCTGTGCCGGTTGTGATGTGCTCGCACGGACCCGTGATTCCCCAAATCGTGAGCGAAATCATCGCGCAGACCGGTGGTGTCGTGACCGATGACGCACGCCGGGCCGCGTCTCTGGGAACTGGTGACTTTGCGATATTTCACATCGCAAAGACCGAACGTGGCTTCCGACTGGTGTCAATCGAAACCCACACAGCCCCGTAAAAGTGTCGGGCCGTGGGTTACGCCTCTCGGCACGTTGCCACTCGCGGTGGCTCATTATTAATGGAACCCGGGGAATCCGCACGACCCGACTGTTCCAGTGTACGAGCGTTCCCTGAGTGTGAGATTTCAATCAATTGATTTATGCAACCTGCTCTCGGGTATCTGAGCGGCGGAAGAGACCGGTCGAGAAATAACTAGTTTGAGAATGGGCAATTAGGAACGTCGTTGAGTACCACCGAACATGCCAACCTCAGTCGCTTTATTGCCGCGATTCCTTCAGCCTGGGACACCACCGCGTCAGTCCCGGTAACTGTGCCCTCGGTCTGAACGGGTTTGTAACTGACAAGTCCGAGCACCCGACCTTGCGAGTCAATCATTGGACCGCCCGAGTTGCCCTCGTTTACTGCAGCGTCCGTTTTGTACTCAGATTGCGTAACTGCCGAAACCACACCAAATGAAACATAGTTGATTTCTCCCCAGGGATTCCCAATGACGATTGACCAATCGCCCACGTCTGCTTGCGGGGCAGATTCGAGCGTCGGGAACTCTTTACGAACGTAAATGACGGCAAGATCAGTTGTCGCCGGATCTGTTCCATCCCACTTATCGGGATCGCGCGCGGCTAATGTTCCAAAAAGAACTTCATCTTCTTGGCGCAGTTCGATTAAGTCTCCGATTTCGCAATTGTCGACAACGTGTGCTGCGGTCCAAACAGCGGTCTTGTAACTTGACGGGACTTCCATTTCAATTGCAACACCGGCTCCCATTGAGTCTCCACAGATTACCTGGAACATCGATTTGGTCGCTCGATCGACGACATCGTTAACATTTGGTTGTGCGTAAACGAGGGAATAGATGAAGAATGCCGCCGTACCGACCAGCGTCCCAATAAGTAAAGCGCTGAGAATGTAGACGAATCGTGACAGACTGCGACGGAACCACCGATGGGTATCAAGATTTTCGTTTCGAGCAATTTCTCCCCAGGTGCCACTTGTATCTTTTCGGGAGTAAATAAGGCGTCGATGGTTCTTCATCGCTGGGCAATTTCGACAATTCGGTTCTTGCGGCCATCCTCTTCGTTGAACGAACCATCTTCGTTCCAGTCGTTGAACGGGCCTTTGCCTCCGCCGACGGTAGAGATTGAGTTGATAACGCCAGCGCTCACGAGTAAGGCCTCGAAAGCCCTCGCTCGTTCGAGACTCAACGCCATTGTGCGGGATTCAAAGGCCGGATACTCCGTCTTTGAGGTGCCCGAGGCTGCGTATCCAGTTACGACCAATTCCCCGACACAATCAGAATTCTTAAGTTCCGCAGCTATCCTTTCTGCGGCGGATTGGGCCTTCGCTCTATCGATAAAGGTTGCGGTATCAGGCTCGAATTCAAATCCAGCCGATTCGTCCAGCGTGTAAAGGCAAGCGTTATTCAGCGATTCGACCTTGGGTATTTCAATGGATCCGGCTGCTGGCGCTTCGGCCGGAAAGTCTTCAACAATCTTTCCAATAATTCCGTCTGATTCCTCGACAACTGCTGTCCAAAGAGCAATCAACACGTCACGGCTTTGCTGGTTGAGAATGGGTTGATTTTTACCGTCGGCCATCCCTATCCCCAAGAAGTCAACGGTAGCACCGTGCAAATCGGGAAGCGCGGCATCAGATTTTAGTTGCGAAACGTATGTTGACACCTCCTCCAGACGCGTCGGTAATCCCAACTGGTCGAGGGGCAGTTGTCCGCCAGATTGGATTCCGTTCCCGATGAAAACAATTCTGTGATTGACGCCTTCAGTATCTAGCGAAGATGAGGCGGCCCGAAGTGACGCCAAGATATCCGAACCCGGCGCCACATCAAATGACACGTCTTCAATCACGCATCGATACAGGCGCTTGATTGCGGCGAGCGACGAATCTGCGGAATCTCCCTTGTCGTTCTCTGTTAACGCCCCTGAGTAGTCGGTCATCGACTGTGAAAATTGTCTCGGAGCTCCGTCCGCGAGCACGGTCGTGACCTCAGTGCCATCCAACGAAATGAGGTCGGATAAATGCCCACGAGAGGAATCAAATGCGTTGTCGAAATTGACAAAGCCCTGCGTTGGCGCAACGACGACAGCTAGTTCCTGTTGGGGCGCCGGCATGTCCTTCTGCACTTTCGTCTCGCAATCAAGGGAAACGGAAGGCATGCACCCCGTCAAGGTTGAGGCGATTGCTGAAACAATTAAGCCAACAGCCAGGTAATTCAAAATGCGGCTCATGTCTTGGAAACGCCCTTCCCAACTTCATCATTTACCTCAAGATATTTCGAAGTGAATTGGGCATCGCCCACACCGTTTACCAGCGCGCGGCGATAAACACTCTTCGCCGCAAGTCGCAGCGAATGACCCGTGGCAATGACCGCCTCGGTAAAACTTTCTTCCGCGTGTCTCGATGCCTCGGCGAGTCCAAGAAGATATTCGGTCTGGTTCTTTTCGCGCGCGTCCAGTTTTTGCGATCGACGTCGCAGCCGCGATTCGCGAACGAGAAGTC
>JBIIAK010000070.1:0-5245 GCA_044239945.1 Microbacteriaceae bacterium | reverse complement strand
ACGCCCGCCCAATTCGAATTCGCTCGCCGGATTCGGCACGAACCAGAGTCGGGACTCCGTACGCACCGGTCGCGGCGACGATCGGTGACACGATGTCGTCGCCAGCTGAGCCGTGTTCGCAGTCCACGAGCACCCAATCGACACCGCTCGCCGCGGCGACTTCGGCGGCTAGGACGGAACCCAGCCCCGCGAAAATGCCCACGGTGACGTCGGGTCCATGCAGGCGCTCGCGAAGTTGGCCGTAGTTCAGTGGTGTCGACATGGGCTTATCCGTGCCAGCGTTGGTTGGCGAGCCCCGCGTTGTAGTCCTTGCGAACGGCGGCGAGCCACGGCTGATCTGACACCTCAGCGGGTGCCACATCCCACCAAACTTCAGAGGCAGGCAGGTTGGCGTGGGGGATGGTGGCGACGACAATCACGACGGGGCCGGGGTTGTCGCGAGTGTCGTTGAGCGCGGCACGGAACTCGTCGGCGGTCCGAACCCGAAGCGCGTGCGCACCTAGTCCGTGGGCGACCGACACGAGGTCGACGTCGAGGTATCCGCCCTCGAGGCGTCCAGCGCTGTTTTTCGATTCGACCTGGTTAACGACGTTGGTGGCCGGATCGCGGTAGCGGAACTCGTTGCCGTAGTGGTGGCCGACTCGCCACATCTGGAGGCGTCGAATGACCTGATAACCGTGGTTCTCTGAAATGACGATTGTCAGCGGGAGTCCTTCTTGAGCCGCCGTGACGAGTTCGGTCGGTGCCATGAGAAACGTTCCGTCGCCGATGAATGTCATAACGCGATGGGCTGGGTCGGGCTCGGCGAATCGAACCCCGATGGCGGCGGGCAGTTCATACCCCATGCACGAGAAACCGAACTCGAGATGAGCGAAACGTCCGTTCGTCGCGTCCCACACCTTTTGGACATCGCCGGGAGGACCGCCGGCGCCGGCGATGAGGATGTCACCGGCGCGGGCGTGTTCTTGCATGACTCCGAGCATCTGTCCCTGCGTGATGATCGCGTCGGTTCCGTCTGGGTCGTGTTCCGTGGTCTTCGGGAACAGCACGTCGGGGTCTATCGCGGCGGCGCGCATCGCGGCCCATCGCGCCTGTCGTTCGGCGATTTCCGTGGTCCACTCCTCTGGAACCCGATAGCCGGCAACCTCGGCGGTGAGGGCGGTGAGTCCAACCTTGGCGTCAGCGACAATCGTGGCGGCCCCCTGCTTGACCCCGTCGAATTCGCTGACGTTGAGGCTCACGAACCTAACGTTGGGGTTCTGGAACAAGGACTGCGAGGCGGTCGCAAAGTCAGTCAATCGGGTGCCGACGTGCAGAATGACGTCCGCTTGCTCAACGAGACGGTTTGTTTCGGGTGAACCCTCGAGACCGATTCCCCACACGTGCCAGGGACCGGGATTCTGAATGGCCCCTTTGCCGCCAAACGTTTCGGCGACGGGAATTCCGGTCGAGTTCGCAAATGCCTCGAGTTCGGGTGTCGCGCCCGAGTAGATGATTCCGCCACCGGCGATGATGAGTGGTTTGGTCGCCGAGCGCAGAATCTCTGCGACCGCACGCACGTCGTCGGCGTCGGGTTGAGGGCGGCGAATCTTCCAGTCGTGCGGCTCGAAGAACTCGACCGGGTAGTCATGAGCGTGCGACTGGATGTCCTGCGGAAGAGCAATCACCACGGCACCCGTTTCGACCGGGTTCGCGAGGACGCGGAACGCCTGAGGAAGTGCCGTCAGAAGTTGCTCGGGTCGCGTGATCCGGTCGAAAAATCGCGATACGGGGCGGAACGCGTCGTTCGCGGTAACGTCGGGCGCGCTGGGGTCTTCGATCTGCTGAAGGACGGGACCCTGACGGCGCGTGGCATAGGTGTCTCCGGGAAGCAAGAGCACGGGGAGTCGGTTGACCGTCGCGAGTCCCGCGGCGGTCACCATGTTCAGTGCACCGGGACCAATCGAAGCCGTCACGGCCATTGCCTGGCGACGACGCTTCGCCTTGGCGAAGGCAATGGCAGCGTGGGCGAGAGCTTGCTCGTTTCGACCCTGGATGAAGGGCAGTTCGTCGTTGAATTCGTCGAGTGCCTGCCCAAGACCGGCGACGTTGCCGTGTCCGAAAATTCCCAACGCTGCCGGGATGAACCTCTCGCGCACGCCGTCGGCAACCGAATACTGTGCCGCGATGAATTTGACGATTGCCTGGGCGACGGTGAGCCGAATTGTTTTTCGTGCGTGTGCCATGGGGTGTCCTTAGTTGTTTGTCCAGGGAGTTCCGTGCATGATCACGGTCTTGATTTCGGTCATTTCGGCAATAGCCGAGCGTGGTCCTTCTTTGCCAATTCCGCTCGATTTGAATCCGCCATAAGGCATCAGGTCGGCTCGCCAGAGTTGAGTCCAGTTGATGTGGACGACACCGGATTCGATTTCGCGAATTGCACGAATCGTGTTCGCCATGTTGTTCGTAAACACTCCCGCCCCAAGACCATAGGCGGTGGAGTTGGCGAGTTCGATGGCGTGAGCGAGGTCGCGCGCGGTGCTCACAGCCACGGCGGGGCCGAAAAGTTCGTCCTGTGCGAACGGTGAATACGGATCGACATCAGCGACGATCGCCGGTTGAACCACGCTTCCGTTTTGTTCGCCACCCGTGACGAGACGAGCACCCGCCGACACGGCCGCACGAATTGATTCGGTGACTCGGTCGGCTTCGGCTCTAGAAATCATGCTGCCGACCGTAATGCCATCCCCAAACGGGTCACCCACGCGAATCGCCTCGACCTTTGGCCTGAGTGAGGCAAGAAAGTCATCGACGACATTTTCGTGAACAATGATGCGTTGTGCCGAGATGCAGACTTGTCCGGCGTTGATGTATCCGCCGAGCGCGATTGACGTTGTCGCGGCGTCGATGTCGGCGTCATCAAGCACGATGACCGGACCCGAGGCGCCGAGCTCGAGAGACAACTTCTTGATGCCGGCAATTGACGCGATGTGCTCGCCGACCCTCGTCGAACCCGTGAAGGAAATTTTACGCACGCGTCGGTCGCGCACGAGTGCGTCGCCGACATCGGAACCGCCGCCCGTGATGACGTTGAGGACGCCGTCGGGGAGTCCCGCGTCGATGAAACACTGAGCGATTGCGAGAGCGGTCAACGGCGTCGCACGCGCGGGCTTGAGCACTACGGCGTTCCCCGCGGCCAGCGCCGGAGCAATCTTGTGAAGGACGAGAAGCGCAGGGTAGTTGAACGGTGAAATCGCGACAATCACGCCGACCGGCTGGTGAATCGTGAAACCGATCTTGTCGAAACCAGTACCTTTATTTGCGTCGAGAGGCAGTGAATCGCCGTACAACTGCGAACCTTCG
The DNA here is from genome assembly GCA_044239945.1 of Microbacteriaceae bacterium. Taxonomy (GTDB): domain Bacteria; phylum Actinomycetota; class Actinomycetes; order Actinomycetales; family Microbacteriaceae; genus MWH-TA3. The sequence goes on along the minus strand of JBIIAK010000070.1, from coordinate 1,903 downwards.
AATGCTGACAATCGAATGATTTCACCCGATCTACCGGCTTCACCTCGCGATTCCAGGATTGATTTGCCGTTCTCGCGGGACATGATCTGCGCGATGTCTTCGGCGCGCTCATCGGCGAGCGCCGCCGCCTTGGTCAGGATTGCGAACCGGGCGTGTGCTGGGGTCCGGCGCCAGGTCTCGAAACCGATGACGGCAGCGTCAATCGCACGTTCCGCGTCGGCCGGTCGAGCGAGGGAAACATTGCCCACGACATCGCCGCTGAATGGCGAGTTTACGTCTTCGCGCTCGCGGCCTTTGGCATCAACCCATTGCCCTCCGATGAGCAGTGATTGCGCCTCCATTGACGGCCTCCGCGATGAGTCTCTGGAACGTTCCAGAATGAGTCAAACGTTACCACCGTTGACCTCAAGTAGCGCTGACGATGCTTGCAACGATGCTCGTGAGGATGGGCGCGACGACAAGCGCGGGCAACATGTCGGCAACCGACACCGCACGAATGTTCAGCAAGCGCAGGCCGACTCCAAGCAGCAAAACTCCGCCTGTCGCCGTGAGGGTAGCGATGGATGCGCCTGGCAGTACGGATCCGAGGGCGAAGGCCGCGAGCGTCAAAATGCCCTGCCAGATTCCGACGGGAAGAGCGGCGAACGCGACTCCCCAGCCGAGCGAAGCGGCGAAGGCGATTGACGCGAATCCGTCGAGGATGGACTTGAGCACGAGCTGGTCTATCCCAAGGCCCATGCCGTCACTGAATGCCCCAAGGATTGCCAGTGGACCGATCGCAAAAATGAGCGACGCATCCACGAATCCTTGAATGAATCGATCGCGGGCAGAATTCGCCTCGACCCCTGACTTCGCGCCGACTTTGGCGTGCAGAAATGACCCGAAGGACTCAAGTCGGGTTTCGATTCCTATGAGCGAACCAATGATGCTGCCAATTAAAAGAGCCCCGACGATGATGAGGAAAGGCGCTGCTGGACCAACCGCTGCAACCAGTTCGGCATCGCCAAGAGCGGCAAGATTCAGCCCGCCCATTACCAGCGTGATGAGGCCGAGGGCGTCCGTGACGACTCGATTGGTGCGCTCGGGAAGTTTGGATCCGATGGCGACGCCGATGGCAGAGCCGGCGACGATTGTCCCGATGTTGATAAGTGTGCCGAGTCCGATCATGTCTCTCATTATCCCGAAATGGGCAATCGCTGTGTTCACGCCTCAATCTGGGGTGCCACTTTTACCTGTTATTTTCACTAAATGAATTTAAACGGCAAACTTGGGCTGTGACGAAAGCAACCCCCGCCGAAAACCTCGCCTCTGAAACCGTTGAACTCGTTCGGCACTGGCTCACTACGGCCGAAAAGTTCCCCGTCGATGTCAGTGCGACTCGACTCGCGGGCATCCTCCGCGACCCCGACGGTCTCGCGTTCACGGTTGGTTTCGTCGATGGCGTCGTTCGTCCGGAAGATCTGCGCGTTGCCGCCAGGAAGTTACGAGCGATTGCGCCGAATGTGCCAGCGTTCCTGCCATGGGTGATGCGTGGCGCAGTTCGACTTGGCGGATTTTTCGCGCCGATCATCCCCTGGGCTGTCATTCCGATCGCCCGAGTCGTTCTGCGAAAGATGGTCGGACACCTCATCGTCGACGCGACTTCGTCGAAACTCGGTTCCGTCATCGCGAAACTGAAAAAGCCGGGGGTCAGGCTCAACATTAATCTTCTGGGCGAGGCCGTTCTCGGCGAGCGGGAAGCGGCGAAGCGCCTCAAGGGAACCACTGAGCTAATCCAACGCGACGATGTTGATTACGTGTCGATCAAGGTGTCGGCGACGGTTGCGCCGCATTCGCCGTGGTCATTTGACCAGAACGTTGCACACGTCGTCGAGCGCTTGTTGCCCCTTTACAAGCTCGCTGC
>JBIIAK010000069.1:0-5267 GCA_044239945.1 Microbacteriaceae bacterium | reverse complement strand
GCCGTTGGTGCGCCTTGGTGTTGGAGACGTCTTTGCCGCCGACAAGGATTTGTCCCGAAGTGGGCTCTTCGAGCCCCGAGATGAGGCGAAGAGTTGTTGTCTTTCCGCACCCGGATGGGCCGAGCAAAGCGAAGAACGACCCTGCCGGCACGGTGAAACTCACGTTATCGACCGCGGTGAACCCCGGGAATTGTTTTGACACGCCGACCAGTTCGAGATCGGCGCCTCCTTGCGCGAAACCGCTCACGGAATCAGCCACCTGCAACCACCCTTACGTTGACGCGATTAACCCAGGAGGACGCCCTGGAAGGCTGCCTGGAATTCGTTTTCCTCGGCATCCGACAGGGAACGGAAAATCGATACCTGGGAAAGCGTGTCTGCGTTGGGGAAGATGAGTTGGTTCTCGGCGAGAGCCGGGTCGATCTTGATCGCTTCGTCGTACGCGCCGTTGACCGGGGTCACATAGTTGACCCACGCTGCGACCTGCGCCGCGATGGCCGGGTCGTAGTACCAGTTGATGAGCTTTTCGGCGTTCGTCTTGCGAGGGCTTCCAATCGGAATCATGAAGGTGTCGTTCCAGAACGTACCGCCCGAATCGGGTAGCACGAACTTCCACTTCTCGTAACCGGCTTCGAGGTTCAGGACCGTGATGTCACCCGACCAAACGATTCCCGCGAGAGCGTCTTCGCTCACGAGGTCTTCCGAGTACGAGTTGCCCTTGATGTTGCGAATAAAACCATCGGTGACACGTGCTTCGACCTCGTCGAGCGCGTTGTAGAACTCGTCGGCAGTGAACTTGGTAATGTCGACGCCCTGGCTCGACATCATGACGCCGAGGGTGTCGCGCATTTCGCTGAGCACAACAACGCGGCCCTGGAGGTCTTCACGCCACAGGTCAGCAACCGAGACAACCGGCTCGGTCACGAGGTCGGTGTTGTACACGAGACCCGCGAATCCGCCCTGCCACGGGAGTGACGACTTACGACCGGGGTCGAAGTCGGGGTTGAGGAGCGTCTCGACAAGGTTGGCGTGGTTAGGAATGTTGTCAAGGTTGAACTCTTGAGTCCAACCGCGTCGAATCCATCGCGACACCATCCACTCGGTAAGGCAGACAGTGTCGGCACCGATGTCCTGCCCGAGCGCCAATTGGTCCTTGACCTTGGCGAAGTATGAGTTGTTGTCGTCCACGTCGACGAGGTACTTAGCTGCGATTCCTGTTGCCGCGGTGAATGCGTCGAGCGTCGGGTGGTTTCCAGCGTCGTCCTCGTCGAGGTACAACGGCCAGTTCGCCCAGTTGACGGTGGGGTCCGAATCCGAAATGTCTTCTGCGGCAACCAGTGCCTGTTCGCCGGGTGCACACGCGGCAAGTGACAACGCGATGGCACCACCGAATGCGCCACCGAGAAGTGCGCGCCGAGAAATTTGCGCCGCACGGGCGTGCTGGACCAGTTCGCGAATGATCGGATCTTCAGGAAGGTTTTGCTTGTTCATGCGTATCCTCTGCTCGGTGGGTGACTGCTCTGTCGTCCCCGCGTATGTCTGATAATGGCACAATTGACGACAAAAAGTAACCGCTGACAGAGATATTCACTAGACCGCCAAGCCCAGAACACGAATTTCGCAGAATATTCCCGATTTTGTTGCGGAATCCCTCGAAAATCGCCATAATTACAGAGGGATTCCCCCAACTCGATTGTCACAGGAGACACACCATGCGGATTGCCGTTCCCGCCGAAATCAAAAACAACGAATATCGCGTCGCGATTACACCGGCAGGAGTGAAGGATCTTGTTTCCGCTGGACACTCTGTGCTGATTCAGGCCGGCGCTGGCCTGGGCAGCAACATCACCGATGATGACTATGCGAAGCAGGGCGCCGAAATCGAGAAAGATGCGGCGAAGGTCTGGGCGTCCGGTGACATGATCCTCAAGGTCAAAGAGCCGATCGAGAGCGAATACCTTTATTTTCGCGAAGGCATGCTTCTCTTCACCTATCTGCACCTAGCCGCCGAAGAACATTTGACGAAAGCTCTGCTCGACGCGAAGGTCACTGCCATCGCGTACGAGACGGTTCAACTACCCTCCCGCGCACTCCCGCTTCTCGCTCCGATGAGTGAGGTGGCCGGTCGCCTTTCTGTCATCGTTGGTGCGAACGCGATGCTTCGTCCCAACGGCGGAACTGGGCTACTCGTTTCGGGTGTACCTGGAACGCACGCCGCGAACATCGTTGTCCTCGGTGGCGGTGTCGCCGGCACGAGCGCCGTTGCGATGGCCGTCGGGCTCGGCGCGAACGTCACTGTGTTGGACACAAACCTCCAGCGCTTGCGCGAACTCGACGCCTTATATGCGGGTCGCGTTCAGACTCTCGCCTCCAACGCTTACGAAATTGAAAAGGCCGCGGTGAACGCCGACATGGTCATCGGCTCGGTTCTTATCCCCGGCGCAAAGGCACCGAAACTCATCACCAACGCAATTGTTAAAAAGATGAAGCCGGGCAGCGTTCTCGTCGACATCGCAATCGACCAGGGCGGTTGCTTCGAGGATTCTCACGCGACGACTCACAGCGAACCCACGTTCGCTGTCCACGACACGATCTTTTACTGCGTCGCGAACATGCCCGGGGCTGCGCCCCAGACGTCCACCCACGCCCTGACCAACGCGACAGCGCCATATGTGCGGGCACTTGCGGCCATGGGCTGGAAGGACGCCCTTCGAGCAGATCCATCGCTCGCGCTCGGACTGAACACTTACAACGGCTCGCTCACCAATGACGCCGTTGCCGTCGCTCATGGTCTCGACGCGGTGTCGCTCGACTCTGTTCTCGCGTAGAGCACAAACCGAAGACCCCGCCACGTACCGACGCCGGGTGCAGAGGCCGGGTCGAACGTTTCCGGCGGTGCCCCAGTAGCTCGATGTGCCTCGAGAGTGGGGGTACGGAGTGTCACGACGTTCGGAAAAGGTCCGAGCGCGCGGGGTAACGGTTGCCCACTGGAAACGAGAACGACAACCGAAGGCGAGGCGTGCCGAACTCGGCGGATGGCATCGATTAGTTCGCCGGCCGCGATGGGCGTCATCGAATCCACCATTCGGTCAAGGTCGTCGATTACGACGATGCGGGCGTTCAGGTCGAGTTCTGGCGCACGTGTCACCCACGTCACGGAATGCCCATCGACTAATGCCCGCAACGTTTCAGTCCGCCCCGAGCCACGGTCGCCCACGACCGCGACATCGCCGTCCCCCGGTTGCCAGTGGGCGATTTGATAACGCGCGTTAACAACGTCGTCGACAAGTCCAAAACCCTTTCGACTTTCTCGCGGAACAGGGGCTGCCAACGCCGGCCGCCACGGGGGTGCGTGGACTCGCTCCCGTGCAAGTTCGACCAATTGGGCAGAGTTGACGGGCGGAACAAAAACGTCGTGGACCAGCCCGTCACCGAGTGTGACCACGCACCTCCCCCGCGCCGGCGCAACGGACGTGGCTCGTCCCAGCACCTGAATCACATCGTGGTGGGTATTCATCGTGAGACAAATTCTCACGGGGATGTTTGCCAACACCGAATCGCGCAGCACTCCACTCGGGTGTTGGACTGCGAGGACGAGGTGAATACCGAGCGATCGCCCGCGCCGAGCGACGTCCGCGAACAGGTCGTGCGCCGCGGGGAATTGGCGCAGGAATTCGTGAACCTCGTCGACGACGATGATTAACCGGGGTACGCCGGAAGCGTTCTCGATTGTTGCGACACGCTGGTGGACAAACTCTGCCTCCCGTCGACGAATCTCAGCGCTCAATCCCGCAATCGCGCGCGGCACATCAGCTGCCGTCAAATCAGTGAGCGTTGCGAGGTGATGGGGCAGTCTCCCGAGCGGATCAAGTGTTGCACCGCCCTTGAAATCAATCCCGACGAACTGGAGCTCGGTCGGCGTGAAGCGCTTGGCCCAGTCGACGACAAGTGCTGCGAGTGCATGGGACTTCCCTGATCCGGTTCGACCCGCAATGAGCAGATGGGGAGTGTCCGACGTCAACGACACCTGCAACCGTGCGTGATTGATTCGCGCGATGACTTTCAGAATCCCTTCTGCACCGCTCACGTCATCGGGCAGATAATCGACGCGGATTGGCAGTGAACCGCGGGCTGTGACGGAATCGATACCGCGGTCCGAGCAACGAATCACCAGCGCAACCTCGGTTGATTCACCCCGAGCAATCGACGCCCCATTCAACCACCGCGCCGGGTTACCGGGGTTCTGCGGGACACCGAGTTGAGCGGTTGTCTGAACCATTAGTGACGTCCACACAGCGTCCGCGATGGGACCGTCCCCGATGACGGTGACCCCGGCCACCACATCGACAAGCCACGGTGAACCATCCGGTTGTTGTCCAGCGCGAACGACGGTAGCACCGTTGCGGGCGGGGAACCATTCGGGATTTCGAGCAATCTCAGCGACCGACGGATGCGCACGGTTCTCGTCGACAATCCGTCGGGCATGCTGCACGTTGTTGGCCTCACGTTCCGCGGCGCGTTCGCGCGCTCGCGCAGACTCGGTTCGCCGTGACTCTCGAGCGGCGCGTCGAACCCCGTCGACGTAATGGGCGACCACCATCGTCGGTGCGATGACGGCCCCGAGCAGGGCGAACGACGAACCAGTCAGTCCCCATACCAGTCCGGCGACAACAATTGGCGCAACAACGCCAATGACCGGGAAATTCGCGGCAGTCACGGCGCAACGGTTCCACGATTCGCTCACAGAAAACGAAAACGGCGGCGGCGCTGTGCAGAACCGCCGCCGTTCGTGACGTGTTTACTCGCCGATGTAGGACATGACGTGCTTGATGCGCGTGTAGTCCTCGAATCCATACATCGACAGGTCCTTGCCATAGCCAGAGTGCTTGAAGCCACCGTGGGGCATCTCGGCGACGATCGGGATGTGGGTGTTGATCCACACCGCACCAAAGTCGAGGTGCTTGGCAAAACGCATCGCGCGGCCGTGGTCCTTGGTCCACACAGACGACGCGAGTCCGTATTCGACTCCGTTCGCCCACGAGAGCGCTTCGGCTTCGTCCTTGAACTTCTGAACCGTGACAACCGGTCCGAAGATTTCGTTCTGGATAATCCAGTCGGTCTGCTTGAGCCCGGAAACAATGGTCGGCTCAATAAAGAAGCCTTCCGTGCCCTGGCGGTTTCCACCTGTCTCGATGACGGCGTTGTTCGGAAGGTCGCCCAGGATCCCCATGACGCGATCGAATTGGTTCACGTTGTTGACGGGGCCG
>JBIIAK010000068.1:0-5272 GCA_044239945.1 Microbacteriaceae bacterium | reverse complement strand
GATGGTGGGAAGCGGTATCGAGCAGGTCCCCGACCCGTCCGCACTGTTCCGGTCGAACACGACCACACCGGTCAGTGGCACCTGCACCACCATCACGATGGAGGGCCGACGAGCGATTCCCGTCGAAATTCAGGCGCTCATCGTTCCCTCGAGTGCACCGCAACCACGGCGCGTCACAAACGGCGTCGATTCTTCTCGAGTCGCCATGTTGCTCGCGGTTCTGGAACGCCGCGCCAAACTCCCCTTCCAGTCCGCCGATGTCTACGTCTCGACGGTCGGCGGAATTCGAGTCACTGAACCGGGCGCAGACCTTGCCATCGCCCTGGCGCTCGCCAGCGCCGCGAAAGACGTGGCGCTCTCGCCGACGCTCGTCGCGACCGGTGAAATCAGTCTCGCCGGAGACATCCGTGCCGTAACCGCACACCGACTGCGGTCCGTCGAAGCAACCCGTTTAGGGTTCACCGAGATCATTGATCACTCGGTGAACACCCTCGCAGAGGCTATTCAGCGTTCACTGCATTAACGTCCTCCAGCAATTCATCGGGCGCCGCTGGCGGCGCACGTCACAATTCAGGAAACGAAGCTTATTCCCCGCACGGTGTCGCTGTTAGGGAATGATGACCGAGTTGGATGCGACCGATTCGCCGAAGTTGTTCACCGCGACAACCCAGTACGTTCCCGATCCAATCTTGGTTTTGACGGTGGCGGCGGGCACTTGTGAACGACCAGTCTCTGCTAATCTCGGGGCGTCGGTGCCGCGTTGCTGATAGACGCGATAGTCCCAGATTGCTGAACTGTTGATCGAACTCGGCTGTTCCCACTCAAAGTGGAACCCACGTCGAGATTGATAAATCCAGTCGAATGCCTGTGGGGCGCTCGGCTCGGCACCAAGGCGTTCCGAGTCGATATCAACGTCACCCGACCACAAATAGGGCCCGCCTGAGGTGTTGACAGCATTGACGGCCGCGAGGCGCCACAGGGCACTCGTCACGCCCAAGACGGTGAGTGAGCGGGTTTTGGCGGACACCGTTCCACCCAGTGTCCAGCTTGTTCCCGAGTCAAGAGAGTATTCGACACGGTAACCGGAAACGGGATAAGAGAGGAACTGGTTGCTTAATGCGCTCCACGTGACGAGAGTATTCGGCCCGGAAACTGTTGCCGTGAAACCAGGTGAGCGGGGCACAATCCAGTCGAGGTAGGAGGTGACGCGCGTAGCGAGTCCCGGATAGTCTGCCTCAGCACATCCGTATCCCCACGAGGTAACCCCGATGAGCGTCGGCTCAGTGTTTCCGTCGCCGTCCGCGTCGATCTCGTCAACGTACGGCCCACCCGAATCGCCCCAACAGGTGTCTTTGCCGCCACCCGAGAATCCGATGCAAATTTCGTAAAGGCTGTTCCAGTCGGACGCCGAATAGTCGCCGCAGTCCGTCGGTGCACCGTTCGAAATCACATTGAGTGTCGTTTTCTGGAGAAGGTTTGGGTAGGCGGGTGCATATTCGTTCGCGGATGTCGCGCCCCAGCCCGAAACTACGATGGAGTCTCCGACCGCGGGCGCATCCGCTGGGTCGATTGTGGTGGGCAGTGCAATCGGTTCGATTGCGGAATCCGAGAAATCGAGCGTCGAACTCAGTTTCACGAGTGCAATGTCGTTGAACCACACGTCGTCGGAGTAATCGGGATGGTTCTTCCAGGCGGCCACTGTGTAAACATCGGTACCTGCCGGAACGTCTAGATCACCGTTGCCGGCGAAAACGCCCAACTTCTTCCCCTTGAAATCGTAGAGGCAGTGCGCGGCGGTGATAATCCAACTCTCGTTAATGATGGAACCGCCACAGAACAGACCGTACTCGACGGTTTGCCACTTTTTGACAGGAGAAACCAGGCCCACTTGCCATGGGACATCGTCAATGTCGGCTGTCGTCCCGCCAACTATTTTTTGCGGGCCGCCGACTGCAGCGGCAGGAGCAACCAGGACACCTGCGGGCATTGCCAATAATGCAAAAACGGTGACGATAGATCGAAGGGATTTTAGCCTCATGCTGTTGAGGCTAGTACAACATGAACTGTTTGGCATCCGAGGACTGAATTTCGCCCACGTAAACCGTCAGTTGGTAAGACGCGCCGCCTCCGACAGCCGGTGTTCCGTTGTCACAATTGTCGCTCCGTGCTCGACCCCATTCCACCGCGTCCGTCGTCAGGGATTGGCCTGCCTCGAAAAGCTGACTGAAAGGTTGTGGAGAAACCTGGCACACGGTCGAATCCCAAATCAGGTCCGAGCCGCTCATGATGACGTATTTCTGCTTGTCCGTTCCAACCTCGAGAGTGCACGCCGTCGTTCCCGCGTTGGTGATCGTCATCGAAAACTTCGGGAATTCCCCCGCGGCGAAGGATTCCTGGTTCGTTTCGGCCCGAAGCAAAATGTCGCTCGAATTACACGCAACCACAGTTGTAGCGGTCGGCGACGCCACTGGGGTGGGGGTCGGGGACGCGTTAAATGCTGAGAACAACGTCCAGACGCCCGAAAACACCAAGATGGCGAGGACGACCACAATTGCCCGGCGACGCCAGTAAACCGAAGGGGGGAGAGGTCCCGCGGGATCGAAAAACGCGTTCATAACCCGAGAGTACGCGCGTCGAACGCTCGATTCGGGTGACGCGCCGAACTACCAACACCGTCAGCATTCATGCCCGTTACGACGGGGGGTCTTCTCCAGAGTCCGTCGGCACCGCGTCGGGTGCCGAATCCGCCGGAACTTTCGCCGGCTTCGCTTTGCGACCGGCGGCGGGTTCTTCCACGGGAAGAATCGAGCCGGTCATCACCGCCGTGAATTCATCATCAGCGAAATCGATGAGGACGTGCTGGCCAATAGAGAGTTCCCCGTTGAGAATCTTTTCCGACAGCATGTCTTCGACTTCGTGCTGAATCGCACGACGAAGAGGCCTGGCGCCGAGCATCGGGTCCCACCCAATCGTGAGCAACTGACGACGAGCCGCATCGGTGACATCCAGAGTCATGTCGCGGTCGAGCATGCGCTCGCGCAGGCGGCGGACAAACAGGTCGACGATCTGCAAGAGTTCGTCTTGCGACAACTGAGGGAACACGATTGTTTCGTCGACACGGTTGAGGAACTCTGGCTTGAAGTGCTTTTTGAGTTCCTCGATAACCTTCGAGCGCATCGCCTTGTACGACTGCTCAGAGTCGCCCTGCAAAGTGAAGCCGACGGGACCGCCGGTGATGTCCTTCGTTCCGAGGTTGGTCGTCATAATGATCACCGTGTTCTTGAAGTCGATGACACGTCCCTGGCCGTCGGTCAGACGACCTTCTTCGAGAACCTGCAGCAGCGAGTTAAAGATGTCAGGGTGGGCCTTTTCGATTTCGTCAAACAACACGACCGAGAACGGCTTACGACGAACGCGCTCGGTGAGCTGCCCGCCCTCTTCGAATCCGACGTACCCGGGAGGGGCCCCGAACAGACGCGATGCCGTGTGCTTTTCGCCGTATTCCGACATGTCAAGCGAAATGAGGGCGTCTTCGTCGTCGAACAGGAATTCGGCGAGCGCCTTGGCAAGTTCGGTCTTTCCGACACCGGTCGGACCGGCAAAGATGAACGACCCGGACGGACGTTTCGGGTCCTTGAGTCCGGCACGCGTGCGTCGGATTGTCTTGGACAGAACTGAGATGGCTTCTTCCTGGCCGATGACACGCTGGTGCAGCGACTTTTCCATCATGAGCAGGCGCGCGCTTTCCTCTTCGGTCAGCTTGAACACGGGGATGCCGGTTGCCTGAGCGAGAACTTCGGCAATGATGCCTTCGTCAACGGTTCCGAGTTCGCCCTTGTCCCCTTTGCGCCATTCCTTCTCTAGGCGAAGGCGCTCACCGAGCAACTTCTTCTCTTCGTCACGCGACTTCGCCGCACCTTCGAAGTCCTGGTTCTCGATGGCTTTTTCCTTCTCGGCCCGAACGACAGCGATTTTGTCGTCGAATTCGCGAAGTTCCGGGGGCGACGACAGGATCGACAGACGCAGGCGGGCGCCGGCCTCGTCAATAAGGTCGATGGCCTTGTCGGGTAGGAATCGGTCTTGCACGTACCGGTCGGCGAGCGTCGCCGCAGCCGTCAGTGCGCCGTCCGAAATTGACACCTTGTGGAACGCTTCGTAACGGTCACGAAGTCCCTTGAGAATGTTGATGGTGTGGGCGACGGACGGTTCGTTGACGGTCACGGGTTGGAAACGGCGCTCGAGGGCCGCGTCTTTTTCAAAGTACTTGCGGTATTCGTCGAGTGTCGTTGCACCGATGGTCTGTAGTTCGCCACGAGCGAGCATGGGCTTGAGGATGCTGGCCGCATCGACCGCGCCTTCTGCCGCACCGGCACCCACGAGCGCGTGAATCTCGTCGATGAAAACGATGATGTCGCCACGGTTTCGAATTTCCTTGGTGACTTTCTTGAGTCGCTCCTCGAAGTCACCGCGGTAACGGCTTCCGGCGATCAGGCTGCCGAGGTCGAGCGTGTACACCTGCTTATCCTTGAGCGTCTCAGGAACCTCGCCCTTCACGATTGACTGCGCGAGTCCTTCGACGACGGCGGTCTTTCCGACCCCCGGTTCGCCGATAAGGACAGGATTGTTCTTGGTGCGACGGGAAAGGATCTGCATGACGCGTTCCATTTCCTTTTCACGCCCGATAACGGGGTCGAGCTTGCCATCGCGCGCCGCCTGCGTGAGGTTGCGTCCGTACTGATCGAGAATCGTTGATCCTTTGTCGGACGAGGTTGATTCGGTTCCGCCAACGACCGCGGATTCCTTGCCCTGGTAACCCGAGAGCAACTGGATGACGGTCTGGCGAACGCGTGTGAGGTCCGCACCGAGTTTGACGAGTACCTGGGCAGCGACGCCCTCCCCCTCGCGAATAAGTCCGAGCAGGATGTGCTCGGTGCCGATGTAGTTGTGGCCCAACTGCAGTGCCTCACGGAGGCTCAGTTCGAGAACCTTCTTGGCGCGGGGCGTGAACGGGATGTGTCCGGTCGGGGCGGTCTGGCCCTGGCCGATGATTTCCTGAACTTGTTCGCGCACGTTATCAATCGAAATCGAGAGTTCGGCGAGCGCCTTCGCAGCGATTCCGTCGCCCTCGCGAATGAGACCGAGCAGGATGTGCTCGGTGCCGATGTAATTGTGGTTGAGCTGCTTTGCTTCTTCTTGAGCAAGCACCACGACTCGACGGGCCCGGTCGGTAAATCGTTCAAACATCTCGTCATCTCCTTCACGCAGGTGCGTG
>JBIIAK010000067.1:0-5347 GCA_044239945.1 Microbacteriaceae bacterium | reverse complement strand
TAATCATGCGCAATGCGTTCGCGCGGGACCTTCTTGAATCGCTCGGCGTAGTACCCCACAGCCGGGATGATTCCCGCTGCGCCGTTCGTGGGGGCCGTCACGACTCGCATTCCTGCTGCGTTTTCTTCGTTCACGGCGATCGCAAACGCCTGAAGCCACTCGTTGCTCAGCGAACCGGGTTCTTCCAACTCTTCTTGAGACCGGAGGTGTCGAGCAAGTCCGGCTGCACGGCGCGTGACGTTCAGTGATCCAGGCAAGACTCCCTCGTGCTGGAGGCCGGCCTCGATGCACGACGACATGGCCGACCAGACGGCGGCAAGGCGCACGTCAACAACCTCGGCACCGTAGATTGCCACAGCATTAGCGTGGGCCATGTCAGCGATGCTCATGCCAGTTGAATCGCACAGGGCAATGAGCTCATCTCCGTTGTCGAACGGGTAGGGAAGTGTCGCGTCGGTGGTCGCGGGTGGCTGACCGATTTCATCATCGGCTTCGACGAAACCACCACCGACCGAGAAATATGTGCGCGAAAACAATTCGTTACCGACCTCGTCTAGTGCTGCGTAGGTCATGGCGTTCGAGTGTTGCGGAAGGCGCGTCATGGGCCGTAGTTCGATGTCGGATTCGGCGAAAGGGATGGTTCGATCCCCCACGGTGATGCCACCCGTATTCATCGCGCGGTCCATCGCGGTGATGACCGAGGTGGGGTCGCAGGTTTCGGGGGCGGCTCCTTCGAGGCCTGCGACAATGGCGTTTGTTGTGCCGTGTCCGACGCCCGTCGCGCCGAGCGAGCCAAAGAGCGACACGCGAATCCGCTCGGTGGCTGCAAGACGTCCGGTTTCGGTCAGTTCACCGACGAATCGACGGGCGGCGCGCATCGGTCCGACGGTGTGGGAACTCGATGGACCAACGCCGACGGTGAAAAGGTCAAGTGCGGTGAGAATGCTCACGATGCGTTTCTACTAACTGTGAGAGAAAAGGCGCCTGCGAGCCGACGAATCGGCCCACAGGCGCCCGAGGTGTTACTTGTGTTCGCCGTGAACCGAGTAACGCTCTTCAGGAGACATTACGAGGTTGTGACGACCGATCAACGCGAAGTATGCCAAGAAGATGACGTACACGACGATGATCGCTTGAATTGCGGGCAGGAATGTCGGGTTCAACAGGAATCCGACGAACGCCAGTGCTGCAATCAGTGCGGCGACTGTTGCCCCACCGACACCCCACGGCGAGCGATATGGGCGCTCGAGTTCGGGGTACTTGACGCGCAGGATGATGAACGAGATCATCTGCATGATGTACGCCAACATGGCGCCCCACACAGCGATGTTCAAGATGATCGCACCAGCGACGGTTCCCATTCCCTCGGGGTCGTTCGCAACAGCCCAGTCGAGGTAGACGAGCGCGACGAGACCGACGACGCCACCGACGGTGAGCGCAAGCCACGGAGTCTTGTTCTTGCCCGTTACGGACAGTCCCTTGAAGTAGTAGCCAGCACGCGAGAGCGAGTACATGTTGCGCCCGTAAGCGAACATGATTCCTTGCAGAGACGCGAGCAGACCAATCAGCGCGAAGATACCGAGGATGGCAGCCCATTCGTCACCCACAACGGCGCGGAAGCCGTCGAGGAGAGGTTCGCCCGCGGCACCCGTTGCCTCAGCACCGAGAATTCCGGTGTTGACGAACATGACAATCAGACCGGTCACGATGAGGGTTCCACGCGCCCAGAAGCCGGCGCGGGGGATGTCCTTCGACGGGTTGTGCGATTCTTCTGCGGCCAGAGGAAGCTCTTCGATTCCGAGGAACAGCCAGACTCCGAAAGGAATCGCGAACAGGATTCCCATGAAGCCGTTGGGCAGGAACCAGCTTGAACCGACAGCAGCCGGGTCGGCGGGGATGTTCCACAGGCTTGACCAGTCGATCTGACCCGACGCGAGAACCACTACCGCGAACAGCACGATGATTCCGAGCGAGATGATCGACACGATGATGGAGAAGCGGAACGAGATTGCCGAGCCGAGCGAGTTGAGACCTACGAACACCGCGTAGAGCACGATGTACCAGATCCACATGCTCCCAGTTAGGTCGAGGCTTAGCAGCTCAGAGGTGACACCGTTCAGGTATGCCGCTGAGAAGAACACGACGACCGCGGTCGTTGCGACGTACTCGACGGTCTCTGCGAGACCCGTGACGAATCCACCCCAGGGGCCCATCGCTTTTCGGGCGAACGAGTACGCGCCACCTGTGTGAGGCATCGCGGACGACATTTCACCGATTGCGAACATGAGTCCGTAGTACATGACGACGAGGATGAGGAAGGCGACGAGCAGGCCACCGAAACCGCCGGCGGCAACACCGAAGTTCCAACCCGAGAAGTCACCCGAGATAACCGCGGCGATTGCGAGACCCCAGAGGCCCCACACGCCAGCAGATCGAGTGAGCTGGCGCTTTTCGAAATAGTCCTTGCTTTGCTCGGAGTACGAAACACCCGAGACTTTTAACTTGTCAGACATACGACTTTGTAGTCCTTTCCCGTCGCGGGAACTTTCGCAACCACGACATTGTGTTGGCTAGGTAGTTGTGAGCATAGAGGAAACTGCACCCGAAAATCCAACCTTTAGACGAAAAACTTTTGGATTGATAATTTGCAGCGTCCGATGTGACATGTTCCACAGTCCGCGCAAAATGGCAGGTAAGTTGACAAAACGCCTACTTCTAGTGTTTTCTTAAGGTGACAATTCCAACCTCAATGAAGAGGAAGCACCCAATGGCTCAACGTACCGGCATGCTCACAGTCCCTGAACTCCAGAAACTCGTAGATAGCGGTGACATTGACACGGTCATCATCTCGTTCACCGACATTCAAGGACGACTCGTCGGAAAGCGAATGTCGGCTCGGCTATTCGTCGAGGACACCATCGCGCACGGCGCGGAGTGCTGTAACTATTTGCTCGCGGTCGATGTCGAAAACAACACTGTTCCCGGCTACGAATTCTCGTCATGGGAAAAGGGATACAACGACATGGCGATGATCCCGGATATGACAACCCTGCGACTCGTTCCGTGGATCCCGCACACCGCCATGGTGATGGCCGACCTTCAGACGACAGATCACGAGCCCGTCGCCATCGCTCCGCGTTCGCTCTTGCAGGCACAGATCGACCGCCTCGCAAAAATGGACCTCGTCCCGTATGTCGGCACCGAACTAGAATTCATCGTTTTCGACGACTCATTCCGCGACGCCTGGACCAAGGGGTATGACAACCTGCGCCCGTCGACCGACTACAACGTCGACTACGACCTTCTCGCAAGCAACCGAGTCGAGCCTCTATTACATGACATTCGCGTGAGTATGGACAAAGCTGGAATGTACTGCGAAGGCGTCAAGGGCGAATGCAACCTTGGTCAGCAAGAGATCGCCTTCCGATACGACACCGCGATGGTCACCTGCGACAATCACTCGGTCTACAAGAGTGGCGCAAAGATGATTGCCGATAACCACGGCAAGTCACTGACATTCATGGCGAAGTTCAACGAGCGCGAGGGCAACTCGTGCCACATTCACATTTCGTTTCGCGATTCACAAGGAAACCCGGTCTTTGCTGACAAGGGTGCAGAAAACGGAATGTCGGACATGTTCCGCCACTTCCTCGCTGGGCAAATCGCCCTCATGCGCGAATTTACTCTGTTGTACGCCCCGAACATCAATTCCTACAAGCGATTCGCTGAGGGCTCGTTCGCGCCGACGGCCATCGCCTGGGGTCACGACAACCGCACCCTCGCACTTCGCGTCGTCGGGCACGGGCTGGGTATGCGTGTCGAACACCGCGTACCGGGCGGTGACGTCAACCAGTACCTCGCTGTTGCCGGGTTAATTGCGGCGGGAATTCACGGAATCGAGAACAAGTTGGAACTCGAGGACATGACTCGCGGTAACGGATACGAAGCGGACAAGCCGCACGTTCCCACCACTCTCCGTGAAGCGGCCGACCTGTTCGAAAACAGTGCCGCGGCACGGTCAATCTTTGGCGACGAGATCGTGAAGCACCTCGTCAACGCCGCCCGCATCGAAATTCGTGCCTTCGACAGCGCGATCACGGACTGGGAGCGTGTTCGCGGTTTTGAGCGCCTCTAACCCGCCCGTCATCGGCATCACGACCTACCGTCAACAAGCAACGACGGGCGTGTGGAACGTTGATGCGGCGTTCCTGCATTCGGGGTACATCGACAGCGTGACGCGCGCCGGGGGAATTGCGGTGTTGTTGCCACCGCAACCCGCCTCTATCAACATCGCTGACCGCGTTCTCGACGGAGTCGACGGTCTGATCTTTGCTGGCGGGCGTGATGTCAACCCGGAACGTTACGACCGAGAACCGGGCGAACACACTGACCAACCCGATCTTCGTCGCGACGACTGGGAGTTCACGCTGGTGAATGCAGCCCTTCGTCGGGAATCACCCGTGCTGTTCATTTGCCGCGGTGCGCAGGTTCTCAATGTGTATCGCGGGGGCACCCTGTTCCAGCACCTTCCGGATGTCATCGGAAAAAACGACTATCAGCGTGGTGAGGCTCTCTTAACCGAGATGCAGATGACGGTGTCACCTGGTTCGACGCTTGAGTCCATCGTCGGGTCATCGGTGACGGGAATGGTCTATCACCACCAAGCAATCGATGCGGTCGGCTCTGGCCTGACTGTATCTGCCCGAAGTACCGATGACGTCATCGAAGCGATCGAGATTGATGATTACCCGTTTGGTGTCGCGGTCCAGTGGCATCCCGAGGTCACCTCGGAAACCGACGGACGACTTTTCGACGCACTGACAACAGCGGCGCGCACACAGAGGAGCAACGTATGAGTTACACGATCATCAATCCCGCCACGGGCGAAGAGATGGAGACGGTCGACCACATGACGGTTGACCAAACCGACGATGCGATTGCGCGCGCTGGGCAGGCCCAGCGGAAGTGGGCGGCTCTCGCACCAGCCGAGCGCGCGGAGGCTCTTCGCGCATTCGCGAGGACTGTCGAAGCCGACATCGAGAACCTCGCGCAGATTGAGGTGCGCAATTCGGGACACCCCATCGGTCAGTCTCGATGGGAAGCGACGCACGTTCGCAACGTGCTCGACTATTACTCGGCCGCCCCGGAACGAATGCTGGGCAAGCAGATTCCGGTTGCTGGTGGAATCGACATCACCTTTAACGAGCCTCTCGGGGTCGTTGGAATCATCACGCCGTGGAACTTTCCCATGACCATCGCCTCGTGGGGGTTCGTCCCGGCGCTCGCTGCGGGAAACGCCGTCGTTCTCAAACCCGCCGAATGGACACCGTTGTCGAGCCTCCGTCTC
>JBIIAK010000066.1:0-5366 GCA_044239945.1 Microbacteriaceae bacterium | reverse complement strand
GTCTGGCGGGGTTCCCCCGATTCGAACATCACCGCCAATTTCGGCAAGGATTCCCAGTGCACCTTGTTCAAGCGCCATTGTGGCTAGAACATCGGCCGCAAAGCCTTTTCCGATACCGCCCGAGTCGAGAGTGACACCTATTGGGAGGGTGACGATGTTGTCGTGAATCGTTGTACCGGTCGTCTCGATTGGCCACCGCGCGCTAGCGGGTAGAACCGTGATGTTTGAAGGATTTACGCGCGATGCGGCATAGCCTTCCGCCAATAATTTGGGCAATATTGTTGGGTCGTATTCACCATCGGTGATCACGCGGGCCGCCAGCATTTCGCTCACAAGTTTCGCGGTCAACGGATTAACTTTTACCGGGGCTCCTTCGGCGTTGTTGAGTCTCGTTATGTCTGATTCGGGCAAGAACCGACTCCACAGGGACTGCAAGAACCCAGCGTTCCGCACGAGGTCATCGAGCATATCCTCTGTGCCGCCAACGAGAACAAAGTTTGCAACAGTTCCCATCGTGAAAAACGTGCGAGTGACAGTGTGTGCGCCCGCTTCGCCTTGAGCAGCCCGAATGGCGTCCGTTGCGATCGATGAGATTGGCTGGTTACTTCGAGCCACTAGAACTGCCGTGATTCTTTGGGGCGGGTTTCTTTGGGGCGGGTTTCTTTGGTGCGACAGTGGTAGCTTTCACCGGCGCGACAGGGGCCTGTACCACTACGGCCGGCGTCGTCTTTTTCTTCTTTTTCTTTGCGATGGTAGCGGTCGGCGTCGGCGCGGCAGGTGTTGATGGGGAAACCATCGATGCGGCTTCTTCCGCGTTCGCTAACGCTGTTGCTTCCTGAGCTTGCGCTTGAAGTCCTGCAACTCCGGCAAACATCGCTCCCGCGGTAGCAACAGTCACCAAGACCCGTGCCTTAGTAGCAATAAAGTAAGCCATTAGTCGTCATCCTCATCGTCGTGATCGTCGTCTTCATCGTCATCGTCATCGTCATCGTCATCGTCATCGTCATCGTCATCTTCATCTTCATCGTCATCTTCATCTTCATCTTCATCTTCATCCTCGTAGTCGTCATCCTCGTACGAGCCGCCGGCCGAACCAGAACTTGTTCCATGCGATGTCCCTGAGTTTGTCCCCGACGATGAGCCGGCGTTGGTTTCCGACAATCCTCCGGCCGCCCCGGGGATTACATCAATCGACGCCTCCGCGAGCGTCGCGTTGGGGTCCTTGGTAACTCCCGCGGCCGTTATGAGCGGGGCCATCGGTGCAGACGAGGACGCAAACGGGTTCGCTGCACCTGCTACCGAACCGGATACCGCAGTGGTGGTGTTAGCGAGAAGTCCCGAAACGTCATCGATGTCGATCGCGCCGGAGTTCACCGCTACGGTCCCGAGACCGACACCAGTCGTTGCTGTCATGCCGAGTAGGAGGAGGGGGCCTTGTATGTTCATGTCCTCAGTTTCCCGCGATTGCCAAAGGTGAACAACGAGGTTTAGTAAAGAAACGTCCAAGGTTTTCTCGGTGAGCGCAAAAAGAGCCCTGATGAGTCGGATTCATGGCACTCTCTAATCATGACGATTTTGCTGGTGGAAGACGATCGAGCGATTGCGGACGCGCTCGTCGACGGACTGCGCGTCAACGGATATTCGGTTACGCACGTTGTCCTCGGCGGCGAAGCCATCTCAAAGGTTCGAGACGGCGGAATCACCACAGTGATTCTCGATCTCGGACTCCCTGATATTGATGGAACCGAGGTTTGCCGTCTGATTCGAACGTTCTCGCATGTGCCCATCATCGTTGCAAGTGCGCGGGAAACCGAAATGGATCGCGTGACCGTGCTCGACATGGGTGCTGACGATTATGTGGTGAAGCCATTTGGCATCAAAGAGTTGGTGGCGCGAATTCAGGCGGTGATGCGGCGAGCAAGCGGCACGGTTGCACCGATCACACATATCGAAGTCGGTTCCCTTGTCATTGACACCAAATCTCGGACGGTGAGTGTCGGCGAGACGTCTGTCGCATTCACCCCGAAAGAATTTGACCTCCTTGCCTATCTCGCGCGAGAACCGGGCACCGTATTTCGACGAGCGGATATTCTTCGTGACGTGTGGCAAACGACGTGGTACGGAACGACAAAAACCCTTGATGCCCATGTGGCGAGCATCCGCAAAAAACTCGGCAGCGCCGAGTGGGTGGAGTCCGTCCGTGGCGTCGGATTCACCTTAAGGATCGTGACGTGAGGCGTATTTTCCTCGCGTCGATTGTCGGTGTCAGTTGCGTGCTTCTTGTCGCCCAGGGCGCAGCTGTCGTGGGTTACGTCTCGGCGTCTGAACAAGACCGAATAATCACAGAGTATGAGAGGGATGCGTTCATTCTGGGCGGTCGGGTAAAGACGCTACTTGAGTCTCCTAATCGGGTCGACCCAACCCTTGCGTTACTCGTGAATAAGTATGCGACCGAAGGTAACACTCAGGTAATTGTGGTTGATTCAGCTGGAATTGGCGTCCTCACCAGCGACCCCACCGAACTTGCGCTGGGAACGGATTATTCGAATCGTCCCGAGATTGCGAGTGCACTTCTTGGAAATGTGACGTCAGGCGAACGTTGGTCAGAGACTCTTCAGTCGAATCTTGTCTACGTTTCTGTCCCGATTATCAGCGGTTCGTCTATTTACGGCGCTGTCCGATTGTCCTTCCTCCACGGCGAGATAGACCTCGCGGTCACGGAGAAAACCGCGATCTTGTGGTGGGTGGCAGGTGGATCGCTGCTTCTCGCAGCCGTGATGTCGTTTGTGGTTTCCGGTTTGGTCACGCGCCCGCTCCGACGCGTTGAATCCCAAGTAAATGCGCTGGCCGTTGGCGACTTCTCGGGTCGACTTCCGGAAGACTCTGGCCCACACGAGATTCGGTCGTTGGCGGTAGCGTTCAACTCGATGGCGTCAAAGTTGGATTCGCTCATCCGGCAGCAACGCGCTTTTGCCTCGGACGCTTCTCATCAGTTGCGCACCCCTCTTACGGCGTTGTTGCTGAGAATCGAACGAGCTCGCGAAGCTCTTCTGCTCGATCCAGTATCTGCCGACGAGCGCCTCGGTGACGCAGAGGTCGAAGTCGAGCGACTGACATCAATTGTCGAGGGGCTTCTGGCGATTGCTCGATCGGAGGGCGGTTCTCACGACGTCGTTGACGTTGACCTCGCCGTTCTGGCCCATGAACGCGTCGAGAACTGGCGTGCGCTTGCGGAAGAACGTGAGGTTACCATCGCCTATGAGGGCCCAACCCACGCAATAGGGGTCGCGTTAACGAACGCACCTGAACAGATTGTCGACAACCTGGTGGACAACGCAATCGGGCATTCGCCCCAAGGGACCGCAGTCTTGGTTCGAGTTCGAGAACTCAACGACCAAATCGAGTTAGCCGTCATCGATTCCGGTACTGGGATGACGGTCGATCAATGTAACCGGGCTTTCGATCGCTTCTGGCGGGCTGATTCGACTAAAGATGGAAGCGGACTTGGTCTCGCTATCGTCAAACACTTGGCTGAACTAAGTGGTGGGTCGGCGACACTTGTGCCGGGACGCGGCGGATCCGGCGTTGTCGCAACTGTTCTCCTGCCTCGAGCGCAGCCGACCTCGTAGTCCACGACGTGATAGTCGCCGCACCGCGACACGTCACCCGATCGTTTGGCGAGGGACAACAGCCTGATTATCGCGTCCAGCAAGATACGAGCCGGCAACGACTAACGGCAAGCCGATAAGAATTCCCGTCGTGATTGGTTCGCTCAGGAAAACAATTCCCAGGATCGTTGCCACCAACAGATTGATATAGGTGATGAGCGTTGAACGACGTGGACCCACGTGTTTGATCAACGCGAAAAACAAAACAAAGGCGAGCGCCGAACTGATGACACCCAGCACGATTACGGCAACCCACGCCTCCAGTGGCGGGCTGAGAGCAACATCATGGGGAAGTGTCACGAACGCGAAGGGCGCATAAATCACCGAGACCATCGCTAAGGCGATTGCGCTTAGAGACAAGCCAGAGACATGAGGCATGGTTCGGCCTGCCACAATCGGCGCGATGGCGTAGCAGATAGCTGAAGCTGCCAACATTCCGACCGGAACAACGTCGATGGCACCGCTAAAGGCGTCGATTCCGACGAGGACGAAAACCCCGAGAAACCCAAGTATCAACCCGGCGATGGTGACGGGGTGACGGGCCGCACGGTCCCCGAGGAAAGTCCCCGTAATGAACGCCGCAATAAACGGGATTGTTGTCATCATGAGCCCCGCGAAGCTACTCGCAATTGAACGTTCTGCTTCTGTGATGAGCCACCACGGGCCGACCATTTCGAGTGTGGCAAACAGCAGAACTCCGCGCCAATTCCTCAATGTCGCACGGAACTCGCCCCGATAAATCACAATCGGCAAGAGCACGAGTGCCCCGAGAGTCACGCGCAACCACACGATGCTCGGCGTGCTGAACGACTCGATGGCTATCGCAATGAAATAGTAGGGAATTCCCCAGGCAACCCCGACAGCCAGGAATAAGGTAAGTGCGCGCGATGACACAGTGCGTCGAAACTATTTCGTCCGCGACGATCTAGCGGCGTGTATTTCCGCAAGGATCTGTTGGGTTTCACGATGGGCTGCCATCACCGCTGAATGGGTTTCGTTGTCGCGGCGCTCGGTCTTACGAGACTGAACGTTTTGTCCGACCATGATGATGGGAAGCAACACAAGTTGCAGGAAGGTCTGTGCTACCCAGGCCACGATGATGACAAGGTCGCCCGTCGCCAGTGCTGCGGGAAGAGAGATGATTGCGAGGATTGCGAAAACAATTGCGGCCCACATCGTTCCAACAACAGAGGTGATTCGCTCACCCCAGCGCTCAAGTGTAGTTCCCGCTGGGTTTTCGTGGCGTCGCTGCTGGTTCACGTGTGAAGTCTATTCCTCGTGGAGACTAGGGGTATTGACGTGCCTAGTAATGGCGGGGCTTGTAGAGGGTTGATTTGCATTTTCAGACTAATTTTCAGACTATATTTCCGAGGATTTTTATCGTTGTGGGAGCAAGGCGTTGGGGGTTGTTGGCGTGGCTGGAGTTAGGGACACTCTTTCTGGTGGGACAAGAACCTCTATTGGCGATGCAGACCAGGTGATACAGAAACTACTCAAAGCTCCCTCTGGTCTAACCGAGTTGTACAAACTCTTTCTTGATGAAGATCCAATAGTAGCCATGCGATCAAGCTACGTTGCTATGAGGGTTGCCGAGCAGAAGCCTGAGTCTGTAAAGCCTTTTACAAAAGACCTTTTGAAGAATCTTGAACTCTATACCCAGCAGGAGGTTCGCTGGCATATTCCCCAGCTTCTGGTTCA
>JBIIAK010000006.1:0-17768 GCA_044239945.1 Microbacteriaceae bacterium | reverse complement strand
AGTTCCTGACCACCAAAGCGTCCCATTGCGATGACGGCGAATTCGATACCGTCAATCCCCCGACGCGCGAGTCGTGCGGCTGCGTCAATCGTGGCCGTGGCGATGTCCGAAATGGCGATGCCAGCCTCTTCAATGTCGATTAAATCAAGTACAACCGCTAACGCCACTCGCAAGAGCTCACGCCGCCTGGCAAAACGAATAGCTTTTGCCGCGTCCTCCACATTGTCGTGGCGAGAATCAATTGCGCCAAACTCTTCGAGAAGTGTCCCCCTCGTTCGCGGTCGCAGGTTTTCATCGTCATCAAGCCACGCGACGGCGTCTGGCACCCGCTCTATCAAAATCGCTACGTATCGCGACAACGAGAGGACTCGACTGAGTCGCTGTGCGGCGCCGACCGAATCCCGAAGCATCCGCAGGTACCACGGCGAATCTCCGAGAGATTCACTGATGTTGCGAAACGCCGCGAGTCCACCATCGGGGTCAGTACCTTCGGCCATCCAGTGCAAGAGAACTGGCAAAAGGTTCCGTTGAATTGTCGCACTTCGAGATAGCCCCGAGGTCAACGCCGCAATGTGCCGAAGGGCGCCCGCGGTGTCGCGGAAACCACTTGCCCGAAGACGATCTTCGGCCTGAGAACTGGAGAGCGCTGTGGTGTCCTCGCCCAGATTCGCGACCGCCGACAGAAGTGGGCGATAAAACAACCGTTGGTGTAGGGAACGAACGTCTCGTTTGATGTGGTTCCATCGCGCCAACAGTGCGTCACTAGTATCGGCTAGCCCCGACGCTCGCGCCACTATTCTGAGCAATTCCGGGTCGCGCGGCATGAGATGAGTTCGGCGCAGTGCGAGTAGTTGAACGCGGTGTTCTACCACTCTCAATTCTCGATAGTGGTTCGAAAACGCCAGTGCTTCAGGCCGACCGATATAGCCACCCTCTGTCAACCGAGCAATCGCAGTCAGGGTATCTCGGACACGAACAGTTTCGTCGTCTTTGCCATGAACCAACTGCAGCAGCTGCACGGTGAACTCGACATCGCGCAGACCACCCGGACCCAACTTGATTTGCACATCCCTAAGGTCGGCTGGAATATTCTCGGTCACCCGCTCGCGCATCCTTTGAACGGACTCAACGAACCCTTCGCGCGTAGAGCTTGACCACACGACGTCAGAGAGTGCAGCAAGGTAGTCGTGGCCGAGTTTGACATCACCGGCCATCGGTCTTGCTTTGAGCAAGGCTTGAAACTCCCAGTTCTCAGCCCACCGTTGGTAATAGGCGACGTGTGATTCGAGAGTTCGCACCAACGCACCTTTTGCGCCTTCTGGTCGAAGATTGGTGTCCAACTCCCAGAGGGCCGGCTCAACGCTCGGTTCACTGACGGTCGCAACGATTGCCCTAGCCCACTTGGTAGCAACATCGACTGCGGCGTTAGAATCGATGCCGCGCGCGTCGCAGACAAAGATCACATCAACGTCGGAGACGTAGTTGAGTTCCCGGGCGCCAGCCTTTCCCATCCCAACAATGGTGAAGGCCGTGTAATCCCTAATCTCGGCGGGGGCGTCAACAGTTCTTTGTGCCAATTGAAGTGCCGCGCCCAACACCGCCCCCGCGAGGTCCGCCAGAGCAGCACCGACCACGTGTACGACGGCCGATGCGTCAGGTTGCATCAGGTCCCACGCCGCAATGGTGACCAAATGTTCTCGATATCGGATGCGGATGTCATTAACGGTCTGCGCGCCTGACAGTGTTTCACCGTAGATCGTTTCCGTCGGCAATGATTCGGGTGGAAGCACGCGGTCGAGAGCATTCGGTTGACGCACGAGGAACTCTGCGAGCCCGTCACTAACCCCCAACACTCGAATAAGAGCGTCCCGATGGCGAGCGTCAATGAGAACGGCGTCGAGCAGTTGCCTCGAAGAGTCCGCCAATCGACTCAACCAGCGCACCGCATTGTCAGCACTAGCGGCCTTTGCAAACCACTCGGGATTGAACCCGTATTCGTCGAGAAGTTCTCGCGCGCCGGACAGATCAACAAACCCGACTCGGGCTAAATCGGTGAGGCTCGGGGCTGCGGCCATGCCTACAGTTGGCGGAAGTTCGTGTCCAACTCCCACGGTGTCACCTGGTGGCGGTAGGCGTTCCATTCCGCTTGCTTGTTCCTAATAAAAAAGTTGAAAACCTGCTCGCCGAGCGTTTCGGCGACCAGTTCGCTTTCCTCCATGTAATTCAATGCACGGTGAAGACTATCGGGAAGCGGGCGGTACCCGAGCGCACGACGTTCTGTGTCCGTGAGGCTTGCGATGTCTCCCTCCGCTTCAGGCGAAAGTTCGTACCCTTCGTCGATGCCCTTCATGCCGGCTGACAAAAGGAGCGCATAGGCGAGGTAAGGGTTTGCTGCTGCGTCCAAACCGCGATACTCAATTCGTACGGACTGTTCTTTGCCCGGCTTGTACATCGGTACCCGCACTAACGCTGACGTGTTGTTGTGACCCCACGTGATGAAGGGCGGAGCCTCGCCGCCACCCCAGAGTCGTTTGTAAGAATTGACGAACTGATTCGTCACCGCGGTGATCTCGTGAGCGTGTGTCAGGATTCCGGCGATGAATTGGCGGCCAATTGACGACAACTGATACGGCTTGCTCGCATCATAGAAAGCATTCGAGTCGCCTTCGAACAGGGACATGTGGGTGTGCATCCCACTTCCCGGGTGGTTAGCGAGTGGTTTCGGCATGAAGGTCGCATAGACTCCCTGCTCGATTGCGGCTTCTTTCACAACAGTCCGAAACGTCTGGATGTTATCGGCGGTGGTCAACGCGTCGGCGTAACGAAGGTCAATCTCGTTCTGGCCCGGTCCCGCTTCGTGGTGTGAAAACTCAACCGATATTCCGAGGTCCTCCAAGTGGCGGACTGCATTGCGGCGGAAATCGTGAGCGGTTCCACCCGGGACGTTATCGAAATAGCCGGCTTCGTCAACCGGAACGAGGTTCGCCTGATTGTTGTCCTTGAACAGGTAAAACTCGATCTCGGGGTGGGTATAGAAGGTAAAACCCTTATCCGCCGCTTTGGCAAGCGCGCGGCGCAAAACGTAACGGGGGTCCGTCGCCGCAGCTTGACCGTCTGGTGTGGTGATGTCGCAAAACATACGAGCAGTCGGGTCCACCTGACTGCGCCACGGGAGCACCTGGAAAGTTGTGGGGTCGGGATGCAGCAGCACGTCAGCCTCGTAGACGCGGGTGAGTCCCTCCACAGATGAGCCGTCCACTCCCAGTCCCTCGGCAAAAGCGCCCTCTACCTCTGCCGGTGCGAGCGCAACGTTCTTGAGCGTTCCCGACACGTCGGTAAACCACAGACGGACGAACTTGACACCACGTTCCTCGATGGTGCGGAGCACGAACTCCTGCTGCTTTTCCATGGGACTCCTTCGATGCTTTCCCTGCGCTACTAGGCTACTTGTTATGACGAGGATTCGGTTCGCTCTCGCCCAACTGAACCCCATCGTGGGTGACATCACGGGCAACTCACTCGCAATTCTCGCCGCGGTTGCCGACTCTTATGCTCGAGGCGCTCGTGTGATTGTCACACCAGAGATGTCGATCACGGGTTATCCCGTTGACGACCTTGCATCGAGTATCGATTTCATTCGGCAATCCGACGCGGGAGTTCGTTCATTGGCAAGCCGAATTGCGTCGGATGGTTTCGGTGACGCGGTGGTCATCGTGGGCTATCTTTCCGAAGCCGCGGAAACTGAATTCGGCGGTGCTCGAGCGCACAACTCGCTTGCGGTTCTCCACGATGGTCACATCGTGGCCACATATGCCAAACGTCACCTTCCGAACTATTCCGTCTTCGACGAAGAACGTGTCTTTGTTCCCGGCACCGGAACTCTTGTCCTCGACCTCGGCGGTGTCACGACAGGATTTCTCATCTGCGAAGACCTCTGGCGCCCTGATGGCCCCGTCGCCGAACTTGCCGCACGTGACCTCGACGCTGTTGTCATCATCAACGCGTCGCCCTTCGATACCGCGAAAGACGAGACACGTTTTCCGCTTTTGGCATCCAGAGCCGCTGAGTTCGACGCGACGGTCGTCTATGTCAACGCAGTGGGCGGACAAGACGACCTCGTATTTGACGGTGACAGCGCAGTTCTCGACAGCACCGGCGCCACCCTCTTGAGGGCCGTCCGATTCGAACCCGCCACTGTGCTGATCGACATCCCCGGATCAGGAAGATTGCCCAAAGGGATTGAACTCGCAGAGCCTAACGATGACATCACCACCACCGTTCAGAACGACCTTCCCGACCTAGAGGCGATATGGGAAGCCTTGGTGCTCGGTGTCCGGGATTACGCCACCAAAAATGGTTTCCCCTCAATCGTTCTGGGACTGAGTGGAGGGATTGACAGTGCCGTATGTGCCGTCATCGCTGCTGACGCAATCGGCGCGCACCGAGTCTTTGGTGTTTCCATGCCGAGCCAGCACTCGAGCGACGGGTCAAAGGACGACGCCCGCGAACTGGCGAACACGCTCGGTTGCCATTTCGATGTTCAACCAATCGCAGAACTTGTCGCTCCGTTTGAAACACAGTTGGGGCTCACGGGAGTCGCCGCCGAGAACATTCAGGCTCGCGCCCGAGGAATGATTCTCATGTCGCTGAGCAATCAACATGGGCATTTGGTTCTGACAACGGGCAATAAATCCGAAGTGGCCGTTGGTTACTCCACGATGTATGGCGACACCGTTGGCGGCTTCGCGCCACTGAAGGACGTCTTCAAAACGGTCGTGTGGGACCTTGCTCGTTGGCGCAACGCAACAGCAACGACGCGCGGAGAAAAACCACCAATTCCTTTGAATTCCATTACGAAAGCGCCAAGCGCGGAACTTCGTCCAGACCAGACTGACCAGGATTCGCTGCCTGCTTACGACGTTCTTGACGCCATCCTCGAACAAATCGTGAATCACCGCCATTCGATCGATGCAGTCGTCTCGGCTGGGCATGATCGCGCTACGGTCGAACGCATCGCTGCTCTTGTCGCAGGTAGCGAGTGGAAGCGTCGACAGGGCGCAATTGGTCCACGAATCTCTCGAATGGCTTTCGGACGCGAACGCCGCCTACCCATTACGGTGCGCCACAGCCCAGAACTGAGCTAAATCGTCTTCACCACAGTTTCCGTGAGCTTATTCTTACGCTAATCGTCGTCGGCGTCCTCTTCGTTCCTCCACGCTTCCGCTCTCTCCGCAGCAATTTGGGGAGCGCGCGCAGCGTCCTCTCGGGTCTCGAATGGGCCGTCACGATCACTGCCAAGCGACAGCGGTCCTTCTTCAACTTCTCCGGTTCGATGGTTGTACCACCACGCCATAGAAACTCCCTCAGTAGAATGCCATTATCGCCCCAACTGGGCTCACCCGTACCCGGAGACCACCATGACACAGACAATTGGCATCGACATCGGCGGGACCGGTATCAAGGCAGCAATTGTCGATGTCGTCTCTGGCAAATTTGTCGGTGAAAAAATCAAGGTTGGGACCCCCGCCGGTGCAATCCCTGGAGACGTCGCTCGCGTTTGCCGGGATTTGGTTGAGCAACTCGATCCCGGCGGTTTGTTGCCCGTTGGTGTGTGTTTCCCCGCAGTGATTATCGAAGAAGTTGCGTTCTCTGCATCCAATGTCGATGAGTCGTGGGTTGGTCTCAATGTTGGGGACCTGCTCGCGGCAACACTCAGCCGACGTGTGCATGTCGTCAACGATGCCGACGCAGCAGGGTTCGCGGAATACATGTTTGGCGCGGCCCGGGGAGTTCAAGGCCTCGTTCTCGTAACGACGCTGGGGACCGGAATTGGCTCGGCACTGATCTACAACGGTATTCTCGTGCCGAATTCCGAGCTCGGACACATGACGTTGCCCGGTCGCCACAATCGAACAGCGGAGCAACTCGCGGCAAATGTTGTTCGTGAGCGAAAGCACTTATCGTGGAGTCGCTGGGCTGAGCACCTGCAAGTCTTTTACGAAACCTTAGAAATGTTGTTTTCCCCCACGCTATTCGTCGTAGGCGGGGGCGTGTCGAAAGAGTACGAGAATTTCCTGCCACTGTTGACTCTTCGGACCCCGATCGTCCCTGCGGAGCACTTCAACAATGCTGGAATATTGGGCGCGGCGGCACTCGCTCCGTCCGAGCGTTAAAGACGAGGGGCCGGCCGATACGCCGGGTTCTGTCGTGGACGGTCATCTTTCTCGACGCCGCGTTACCGCGGAGTTCTAGCAACCTACCCGATGCCTCGGCGAGCAGCGTCAATGGCATCTGTCTGGTCTTGCTCCGGACGAGGTTTACCTAGCGAAGCCGGTCACCCGGCCCCCTGGTGGTCTCTTACACCACCGTTTCACCCTTACCCTTGCGGGCGGTCTGTTCTCTGTGGCACTGTCTCGCGGGTTACCCCGGGTGGGTGTTACCCACCATCCTGCTCTGTGGAGCCCGGACGTTCCTCGGCACCTTTCGGTGACGCGACCGCCTGGCCGACCCTCTCGTTATTCCATGTTAGCGACTAGTCAAACGAGTCGCGACGGTCCATCGACGCGTTCGCAACGGCATCCGCACGGGAATTGAACTCACGGGCAATCCATTCGAACGTGACGTCGGCTCCGGCGATGACGGCATGTGCCTCCCGCGCAAGTTCACGCATGTCGGGGTGTTTGATTTTCCATCGTCCCGACATTTGCTCGACCACGAGTTTCGAATCCATTCGAACGTGGATCGATGCGGTGGCGTCAATCTCTCGCGCTTTGCGAAGACCGCCAATCAATCCCGAATACTCAGCGACATTGTTAGTCGCTATTCCGACAAAAACCCCTACTTCTGCGAGGATTTCCCCGGTCTCGGCGTCAATGACCACAGCACCTCCGGCCGCAACGCCCGGATTACCGCGCGAACCGCCGTCAGCCTCGACAATGAAGCGCGTCACAGTCCCGATTCCGCCGTCCGAATCAAAATCGCGTTACTGTCGGGACACATCAACACCTCATCTGCGTCAGCGGTTCGAGCGTCCTGCAATTGACCCGGAGTCAGCGTCACCCCGCTCGCCGAGGTGATTCCCGCTCGCAGATGGGATGCGCCAACGCCGTAACGTTCGCGTTGGCGTTCGTAGAGCTCAATCAGGTCGGACGGCAGCGTGGCAACAATCTCGGCACGAGCGGTGATGATTTCGGCACGGCGAAGGTTCGAAGCGTTGATTTCTGACCGAAGCGCATTTTGCGCGTCAGATCGCACGTCGTGGAACGAGTCTCGAGCGATTTTCACTGCGTTCCACGTACCGGCCACCTCGTCGCGCTCTGTGAGCGCCTCTAGTTCTTGTTCTTCGAGCATCGCTATCCGACGCTCTAACGACTCAATTTCGTGTTCGAGTGATGTCAATTCTTTAGAGTCTGTCGAACCATTTTCACGCGCACGGTCTTGTTCAATTCGAGCTTTTGCTGCCTTTATGTCAGATTCAAGGTGTTCACACCGACGTTCAATCTCGTCGTGTCGATCTGCCCATGCTTCCGACTCACGGACGAGACGTTGGTAATCGGCGTCGGTGTCCAACGCAACCAGCGCGGCATTTGCGTCGATAATTGTCCGACTGATCACAATTGCCTCGGTGTCGAGTGCGAGCACGTCAAGCAGCCTGGTTTGCGCCTCAGCAGGAGCGCGTAGCACCATTACTGCATCACCGCAAAGGACCATGGGTCCGTATTGATGTCGGAAACGGTCACTGCAATGTCGGGACGCGCCATGCGGAATTCCGACGCAGCAGTCTCGAGCCACATCCATTCGGCCGCCCAGTGCGACACATCGATGAGTGCCGTGTCATTGCCGAGTCGCGCTTGTTCGCGGAATTCCGACACCGGGTGATGTCTCAGATCGCTCGTTACATAAACATCCGTTGACGTGACATCTTTGTGCGCAAGAAGCGCATCCCCCGCACCGGCACACAACGAGACCGAACGGATACGGCGAGCAAAATCTCCGGACACTCGGACGCCACCAGCGGTCGCAGGCAATTTTGACGCGATATCCCGCGCGAAATCACCGAGGGTTTGCTCGGATACGTGGCCGATTACTCCCAGTCCACCGCCCAATTCATCCGAAACGATAGGGCGCTCGACCACGATTCCCAGGGTCTTTGCCAACGATGCACTTGTACCTGTGGGGACTCGGTCACCATTGGTATGCACGCCGATCGCCGCGCACCCGCCACGGATGAGCCGAGCAACAAGTTCGCCCTTGTAACGGTCTTCGTCAACACTAGACATCCCCTTCAAAAGCAGCGGGTGATGAGCGATGAGGACGTCGAAGCCGCCGGCAATGGCCTCGGATACGGTCGCATCGGTGATGTCGACCACGAACAACACCGACGAGACTGCGTGGTGTGAAGAGCCCGAGATAACGCCGGAATTATCCCAATCTTCTTGCCCGGCCAGAGGCCATAGCTCATCAATAGTTGCGGTGATGTCCCGCAGTGTCGTCGTCACGGTTGGCCTACGCGGTGCGATTCGAACGATTAGCGCCAAACGTTGAAACGATCAGCGAAAGCATAAATGACAGCACGAGGATACCCGCTGGGACGATGAGCGAGACGGCGTCTGGTAGTCCCAGCGACGTTACAAGCGGCGCAACCGAACCGTCGTAAACGGGGGCAAGGCTCGGAACTGACCACGACGTCAGAGCCAGTCCGACAATCATGACGAGAAACGACAGAACGACGTTGATGACTCGCGCGGCCCCACCGAGTTCACGACGGGATGCAATCGAAGCTCCGGCCATGAGTCCTATGATCACCGCGAGTGGGATTGACACAAACTGGATTCCCGGGAGCACGGCGACAATGTCACCGGCAATCCCCGATACATCGAGCCCGAGGATTACCAGTGGTACAGCCATGACGAAGACGCGAATTGGCCAAGACCCAGACCCAAGGTCGTCCCGAACTGTAGCCATCATCAAAGACCGACCGACAAGTGCGACGATCAGAATCAGGGGCACCGCAAATGTGATCGTTCCCAAGATGAACGCCAACTCGGTACTCGCCGCAATGATATTCAGCGCTGGGTTCGAACCAACAAACAAACTACCCAGTGCGTTGGGGCTCATTCCTGCGACGAGAGCCCAGGCCGCGAACCCAAGACCGACCGCGAGGCCAATGTACAGCGTCACACCGCGTGCAACGGTTTCGTCCCGACGAACCACAGTGGCCACTCCTGACTCGATACCCGCGAACAGGATGACACTGATTGGAATGATTCCGGCGGCTATCACAATGTTTTCCGGAGTAAAAAAGTCTCCGGTTTTGGTAGCGACGACCGCGAGGCCGGTGAGAATTACTACGGCTGGACCAACGATGGTGAATCCCGCCAGTACCAAAATTGAGCCGCGATACGCCCCACGCGACAAAGACGCAATGACAAAACCCACGAACGCGATCAGCGCTACGACGATTACCGAGACATGGGCGTTCGGGGCAAATTGGGCAAGTGTAGAGGTTACGCCAGGGATCGAACTCAGTTGAAGGCCGATGCCCTGAGACGTGACGAGAAGTACGGTGAGCGTGCCAATAAGAACAGCGAGCGATCCGACGGTCCAGAGGACTGTTCCCCCAGCCACGCCAGCTGCCCGTTGAATCGCTCCCCTCGTCGATAAAGCGTGACGGATGGAGGTCGACCGTGCGAGAAGTACGAGAGGAAA
Organism: Microbacteriaceae bacterium; assembly: GCA_044239945.1. Classification (GTDB taxonomy): domain Bacteria; phylum Actinomycetota; class Actinomycetes; order Actinomycetales; family Microbacteriaceae; genus MWH-TA3. The sequence goes on along the minus strand of JBIIAK010000006.1, from coordinate 8,060 downwards.
AACCGCCAAGAGAGCGATACCGGCAGAAACTACCCCCGACGAGTTCAGCATCGAGTCGACGCGCGCTGGCACGGGCGACCCGAAGGCAGTGAAAACGGACGACGTCACGGGTATGAGCATTGCCACCATTGCCGCCAAAAGAATCACGACATTCCAACCCCTGTAACGGCCGTTCACGTCGGTTCCCGGGGGCAACTCTCGGGCGGAAACGTTCGCAAACTCTGGTTCTACAAGATTGGCCAGGGTGGACGTCGTCCCAGTAGTGGGTGGAGCTGTCGCTACCGAAACGGCGTCCTCCACGGTATTCGACGCTGAATCCGAGATCGGCTCATCGCTCAAGCTCAACGACGCTATCTTCGGATCAACGTCGGCATAAACGTCTTTCAATTCATCCAGTAAGAGCTGTGCGTCCGCGGGTTTAGCAGTGCGCAAGTGGTTGACGAATTCCTTTGCCGTTCGCAGGTCGTCTTCTCGCAACGTTACTTGCGCATCAAGCATCGCGATTTGTTCCGAACTTGTCATCTCTGCGGACTCTGCAAACACCGTCGCAATTTCCTCTTCCGACATTGATTTACGTGTCGGGACGACAAGGCGGGCGGGCGGCGCGGGTTCCCGAAGACTCGGTTGTCCTGTTGCCACCGTAGGAAAGTAGTTCACATCAGACGCCGCCGGGATTGGTGTCGATCCCACAGCCGGCAGGATTGGAACGAAATCAGCGTTTTCTTCTGAAGCAGCAACAAAAGATGAACGTCGGGGCCGACCAAAGAGGTTTTTGCCGTTTTCTTTATCCGCGACCATGCTTACTACCTTAACGCCACGATGCCCTGGAATCGGGGATTTGCGGGGCACGCCTCGGAACGGTAGCGACCGCAACTCCGCTAACCAAGAGAGCGATTCCGGCCCAACCGACGGCTGGCAATACTTCACCCAGCAGCACAACCGCCAAAATGGTGGCGAAAACGGGTTCCAAAAGGGTCACCAGCGTTACGAGCGAGGCGCTCGCTCGTGTCAGAGCGTAACCAAACAACAGATAAGCAAGCACCAACGGTCCTAACGCGAGGTAGACGCCGCGGGTGAGGTTGTCTAAATCGGAAACGAGCGGACCCCCGGTGAACGCCAGGACGACGAGCAACGGCAACGCTCCTGCCCCAAAAACAGCACCCATTGAGCCCTGGAAGCTCGCTCCGGCTGCAATTACCCGAGAACCGGCGACCGAGTAGAGTGCGTAGGCCATTCCCGCAATCAACGCAAGAAGTACCCCGTTTAAGCCGACGTCGCTTGCACCACCGCGGGCAACTCCAACAAAAACGAGTCCCGCGCCAGCGATTCCAACGGCAAGGAACCAACGTTGTGTGGGCTTTCTTTTGGTTGCGATCCATTCAATGACGCCTGCGAAGAGGGGGCCAGAGCCCAAGGCGACCGTATTGCCCACCGCGACACCCGCGTCACGCATACCGGCATAGAACGCCAGCGGATAGACAAGCACACCGATTCCTCCGAGCACCACCCACCATCGCGCCTCAGGAATTGAGAGTGCTCTCTGAACGGCGCGCCAGGTTAGTGCGGCGAGAATGACGCCACCCACCCCCATGGTGAACGCTCCGATAGCGAACGTCGAGACGTTGGGTGACATTCCAGCAGCGACAACTCCAGTCGTCCCCCACATAAGGCACGAGACGAGCAGAGCAAGCAGAGCAGAACTGGACATCTACCCCAGCGTACGCGCGATAGATGCGACGAGTGGCGTAAAAAGTGGGTGGCCGTCGTCTATTCCACAAACCGTCGAAGCGATTTCGTCCGCACTCAGTGTCGCCCTCATCCGTTGCAGTTTGACGGACTCGTCGTCAGAAGTTACGTCGAATCGCAGCGCAGCCTCGATGACCTGCAACAATGCGACAGGTGTGACTCCGACCTCGGACAGCGCCGCTGCGGGCTCGACGAGTCGTTCATGGCGCGAGAGCTTTCGGAGCGGTTGACGACCGACGCGAACCAGCTCGTCATCAAGGTCCGGATTGTGAAAACGTTTCAACGTCTGTGCCACATAGGCACGCTGGTCGTTTTCGTCGATTCCGTGTCGCGCAACGAGCATTCGGGTTGTCTCGCGAAGTACGTCATCGACCAACGACGTGACAGAGCTGATTGTGAGTGCCTCGGCAATGTGTTCTGCCCCCGCGAGAAGTCCGAGGTACGCGATCGATGCGTGTGCGGTGTTGACCGTGAAGAGTTTTCGTTCAATGTACGGCGCAAGGTTGTCTACGAAATGTGCATCAGGGATGGTTGGTTCGGCGCCGCCGAACGCGGTTCGGTCAATAACCCATTCACTGAACGCTTCGACCGTGACATCAAGGCCTTGCGCGGGATCCTGAATCGGAATAATGCGGTCGACAGCCGTGTTCGCGAAGCACGCTCGGGACAATTCGACATCGGACGCTGATGCCGAGACGAATGATTTGAGCACCTCGGTCGCGCCGATGGCGTTCTCGCAGGCCATCACCGGGAGCGGGCGCGGTGCGGTTCGGGCGGCCAATCCTCGAGCAATCAGTGGAGCGACAAACTCCAAAACGCGCGGACCAACCGCGGTGGTGACGATATCAGCGTCAGCAATTGCCTGAATCACCTCACCCGGGTTGGTCGCCGAATTCAGCGCCGTGAAATTGTCGACAATGTGCACGACACCGCTCGAACCGGTCTCGACTACTCGATATGAGTCACTCCCTCGAAGGGATGAAATCAATGACTCGTCGACGTCCACAAAGATTACGCGGTGTCCCGCTTTGTGCAGCGCTAGCCCGATGAATCCTCGACCAATATTTCCCGCCCCAAAATGGACAGCGGTCATGAGGCGTTGAGCCCGAGACGGCTCAGCACGTGATCGGTCGTCGTGGCCTCAAGAAGCTCTGTCACCGCGCTCATATTGCTAAAGATCGTCGCGATTGAACCGAGAACCTCGAGGTGACTGTCACCTTTCCCCGCAATTCCGATGACGAATCGAACCGGATTGCCTCCCCAATCGATCGCGTCGTCATAACGAACAACCGCGATGGCGGAACGATAAATTGATTCCTTTGATTCATTGGTCCCGTGTGGAATCGCGAGGAGGTTCCCCATATATGTGGAAACCGAGGATTCACGCGCGAACATTGCCGAGACGTATTCGTCTGTCACCGCGCCGCTGGAGACGAGAAGCGCCCCCACCTCTGCGATGGCTTCTTCACGGGTTGTTGCCGTTCCGTGAAGGCGAATCGTGTCTGCAGTTAATACGTTCATCGCGTGAATCCCCGGTTGTCGCTGACCTACGCTCGCTGAGTCCGAAGGGTCTCAACAACCTCGTCATACTTTGGAGTGGCCATGAAGTTTTCAACCGTGACGTGAATGGCGTCGGGGGCCATGCGGCGCGCCCGATCCGTCAGCCCCGAGTGAGTAATCACGAACTCCGCGTCCGACGCCAACTCGGCAACAGCCTTATTGATGACGGTGACGTCGGTGATACCGGCGGACTTCAGCTTGGTGCGAAGTAGGGTTGCCCCCATCGCGCTTGAGCCCATTCCCGCATCACAAGCGAAAATGACAGTGTGTGTAAGGTCAGCAGACATTGTTATTACCCCTTGTTCGCCTTCGACTGTGCCTTTGCGGCAGCGAGTTCGCCACCCTCGGCTTCAATGTCTCCCTTGCGAGTCGCACGCACCACGATACCCGCAATCAAGAACGAGACCGTTGCCGACAGAATGACCGAAAGGATCACTCCTACATAGGCGGTTGTGGGCGTCTGGATGAGCACGGCGAAGATCGAACCCGGCGAGGCGGGAGCGCGGAGGCCACCACCCAGGATCAGGTTCGTTGCAACACCGGTGGCACCACCAGCGATAACAGCCACGATGAGCGCTGGCTTCATGAGGACGTACGGGAAGTAGACCTCGTGAATTCCACCAAGGAAGTGGATGATGATCGCACCAGGAGCGGAGGCCTTCGAAATGCCAATGCCGAAGACGGCGAAAGCGAGAAGGATTCCAAGACCGGGTCCAGGGTTAGCCTCGAGGAGGAACAGAATCGACTGACCGTCCTTCTCTGCAGCAATCGTTCCGAGTGGCGTCAAGACACCGTGGTTGATTGCGTTGTTCAGGAAGAGGATCTTCGCAGGCTCGATGAGGAGACTTGCAAGTGGGATCAATCCTGTGTCGATGAGTGCCTGGACACCGGCGCCGAGGGCGTCAGAGACCGAGGTCACAACCGGGGAAATTCCGAGGAATGCACCGATTGCGAGCAGACCACCGACGATACCCGCCGAGAAGTTGTCGACGAGCATTTCGAAACCGGCACGAATCTTGCCAGCCCACAATGCGTCAACCTTCTTGATGAGCCATCCACCGAGGGGGCCAACGATCATTGCACCCATGAACATGGGAATCGTGGTTCCAACGATGACACCCATCGTTCCGATGACACCCACGACACCACCACGCGTACCGTAGACGAGACGTCCACCGGTGTTTGCGATGAGCAACGGGAGCATGTAAACGATCATGGGGCCGACCATCGCGAGGAAGTTAAGTCCACCCTCTTCGACGGGAGCACCAAGGCTGGGGACCCAGCCGGTGGGGATGAAGAAGGCCGTGATAAGGCCCCAGGCGATAAACGCCGCGATGTTGGGCATAACCATGCCCGAGAGGAAGGATCCAAACTTCTGAACCCCTACTCGTAGCGATGACGATGTCGTCATTGACTCGCTCCTTTTCTGTGTGTGTTTGTGTTAATGAGTGAACGCAAACGACGCCATTGCTCTAGCGTCTTTTGCATTTCTCGCCGACAATGCTCGTTCGGCAAGCTGGCGCGCTTCGACAAGCGTGAAGCGCGAAATTTCGGCCCGCACATCAGCGAGGGCTGTGGGAGACATCGACAGCGACGTGACGCCGAGTCCAATGAGCACGACGGCAAGAACCGGATCCGCGGCTGCTTCACCACAAATTCCCACTGGCTTATTCGTCTTTTCCCCGGCGAGACCAACCTCACGGATGAGGCGCAGAACCGCTGGGCTCCACGCGTCCTGGAGGTTTGCGACGGTACCCAAAAGACGGTCCGCAGCGAACGTGTATTGGGTCAAATCATTTGTGCCAATGGATACAAAGTCGGCAACTTCAAGAATGTGGCCAGCAAGAAGTGCACTGGAGGGCACCTCGACCATAACGCCGGCTTTGTGGATTCCGACCTCGCGACAGATCTCTACGAACTGCTCGGTTTCTTCGACAGTGGAAATCATCGGTGCCATGACCCAAACGTCGGCCGTTGTTGCGGCAGTGGCGTGAGCGATGGCGGTCAGTTGATCACGAAGGATTTCCTCGTGTGCGAACAAGGCGCGAATCCCTCGTCGTCCAAGTGCGGGGTTCTCTTCACCAACATCGGTCAAAAATGACAATGGTTTGTCCGCGCCCGCGTCGAGCACTCGAACGACCACTTTTTGCCCAGGGAATTTCTCGAACACTGCGGTGTATTCCGCTTTTTGCGCCTCAATCGACGGTGCGACATCATTCTCAAGGAAGAGGAACTCCGTGCGGAACAATCCCACCCCCTCGGCGTGCGCCTCGACCGCAGCGAAAGCCGACTTCAACGAACCGACGTTGGCGAGTAACGCAACCTCGTGGCCGTCCGCCATCAGACCAGGGCCGGTCGCCCCGGCGCGAGCCGCCAATCGAGACTCGGACTCGAGGAGCGCCTCGTCGATACGAGCTGTCGAGGGGTGCCGAACAATTTCACCCTTGCTCGCGTCAACGATAACGGTGTCACCGTCGGCGAGTGCTGCAGCATCTGTCGCACCGACGATCGCGGGAAGACCCTTTTCTCGCGCCAAAATCGCGGTGTGAGAGGTCGGACCCCCGTCAATCGTGACAAGCGCAAGGACGATATCGAAATCAAGCAACGCTGTGTCTGCCGGCGCTAGATCTCGAGCGACGAGGATGAAAGGGGTAGTCGACTGCGGCACACCGGGTGCGGCGACTCCCATGATGCGTGCGATGACTCGATTCGCAACGTCGCCGAGGTCGCTTGCGCGTTCAGCCGTGTATCCCCCAGCCGCCTTCATAATCGACGCAAATGCGGCAAAAGCCTCAAAGACGGCTCGCTCAGCGGTGGAACCGTGCTCGATGCGGTTCTTGACGTCAGCCAGCAACATCGTGTCTTCGGCCATCAGTGCGAGCGCATCCAGGATGTCTTTCGCGAGCCCCCCGGACTGAGCACCACGAGCCCGCAGGTCCGCTGCGGTCTCGATGAGCGCGCTGGTAGCGCGGAGAAACTCGTCGTCGATTCCCCGGTCGCTTTTGGTCTGCGCCGGTTCCGGAAGCGGATCTGGCATTCGTCGCACTGCGCCAACCACAAGTCCTCGGCCTACGCCGATTCCTGTGACAATGGATTCTGAGGTTGTCATGCGGCGTCGTGATCCGTTTCGAGAAAAGACACGAGGGAGTCCAAAACGGTTTCGGCGTTGTCACCGTCGGCTGTGAGTCTCACGACATCTCCCTGGTTTATTGCAAGCGAAATTACACCGAGGATGCTCCCCGCGGGAGCCTCACGACCGTCTTTCTCAATAGTTACGGAGAGTCCGGAGTCGTTAACCGCCTGCACAAACATCGCGGCCGGTCGAGCGTGAAGCCCGTGGCTAGAGGCGATGGTAGCGCTACGTGTCGACATCAGATTGCCCCCTTCGCTGCGTGTGGGTGGCCCACCGAGTCCGCGAGTCCATTGGCATCCGTTGCGAAGGTGACGATCGCCATCAGCGCATCCTCGGCGCCGAAAACTCCGCGTACCGTATCCGGGAGCACTACATGACGGATGCCGTGCGAGGTAAACGAGTCCAGCACCTCTGGAGTTGCGACGTGAGAGGTGATCGCGACGACAGCAGTTGAAACGTCAGGAATTGAATCAACCGGTGCGGGAGTGAAACTCCATGAAAGGCCTGCAGCCGAAGCGAGCTCGGTTAAGCGACGAGCAAGGAACGTGCTGGACGCGCCTGCTGCACACACGACGACAACCTCCGTCATCGCACCTCCTCATTGAATGTCCTAACTGTGTCAGTAACTCGCGCTCGCATGGTGACATTCAGTCATAGGGATACTTCCGCCCTCGCGGAAGTGATTTCCCGCGGTTCGGTATCGTTGAGGCACCATGTCAGATAAATATCTCTCGTTACTGGAATTGCTGCGGTCAACGGACGACTCGCTCAGCGCAGCGTTCCTCGCCGAGAGCATGGGGGTGTCGACTCGTAGCGTGCGGTCCTACGTCGCCGCAGCGAAGTCGGCCGCCCACCCCTATGACATCATCAGCGCAACGAGCACCGGCTATCGACTGAACCGCGACGCCTATTTCACGTATCGCTCTGCCCTTGACGCCAAACCGGAGTCGTTTCCATCAACTCCTCGCGAGCGCGAGCATCACATTGTGCACCGGCTCGCGTCGACCAGCACGGGTCTTTCGATTGACGACCTCTCGTCGTCCCTGCACGTCTCGGCGGCGACGATTGAATCAGATATCAAGCGCATTCGTCAGAGCGCTGGAGTTTCGGGAGTCGCTATCGACCGCGTTGACAATGTTCTCACTCTGAGAGGTGATGAGTCGGAGCTTCGGCGATTGCTCTCGACGCTCATCCATGACACGACGACCTCTGGGTTGCTGAGCCTCGACACCATCGCCCTTCGCTTTGACATTCCGGCCCTCGTCAAGTTCAAAACCGATCTCATTGAACGGCTCGACTATCATCGCTACTTCATCAATGAGTACGGAATCGATTCTGTGCTGTTACATCTCGCCATCGCTGTCGATCGAGTTCGAAACGGTTTGACCCTTCCCGACATCGAGATCGAGATTGACGACGACACGACTTTTGTTTCGGGAATCGTCCGCGAGTTGGCCAAACGCCATTTTTCTATTGATCTCGGCGCGCGCGAAGAGTGGTATCTCGCTCGTCAACTTGCAACCAGAATCATCACCCCTGGGTCTGGCGGACCGGCTGGCTCGACAGCGGTCGACAGTGAAGATGTTGCACTAACCACTCGCGCAATTGAACTGGTCTACGA
>JBIIAK010000065.1:0-5401 GCA_044239945.1 Microbacteriaceae bacterium | reverse complement strand
GCCAACACGCATCGTACGGCGATCATCGAAAACCACGGAGCAGTCGCCTTGGCGGAAAACGTCGAAATCATCGCACACGACGGTTCGAACGCACGCGTGATTCATCTGAATGAGTGGGACAACAGAGCAATTCACGCGGCATCGCACTTTGTTCGGGTCGACAAGGACGCACACGTCGATCACATTCTCATTTCACTCGGTGGCGCTGTTCAGCGCGTCAACCCCGCATTCACCCTGTCCGGCGTTGGTTCGAGTGTCGAATCCTTCGGGCTCTACTTTGCCGATCGCGGGCGCCACATCGAGCATCAAGTGTTCGTCCACCACAAAGCGGCTCAAACTAAATCGAACGTCTTGTACAAGGGTGCTCTGCACGGCAAGGGGACTCGTACGGTGTGGGTCGGTGACGTCCTCATCGGTCCGGATGCAACCGGCACCGATTCCTACGAGGCCAACCGAAACCTCGTTTTGTCCGACGGAGCCCGCGCTGATTCAATTCCCAACCTCGAAATAGAAACCGGTGACATCGCGGGAGCCGGTCACGCTAGTGCGACCGGCCGACTGGATGATGAGCACCTTTTCTATTTGCAAGCTCGTGGCATCACGGAATCGGAAGCGCGTCGACTCGTCGCGCTCGGGTTCCTCGTGGACATCGTCGGTCACATCGGTATTCCTGAACTGGAAGAACGCCTGACGGCCACGCTTGCACACGCTCTTGACGCGGTAGAGGAGAACGCATGACCCGCGAACTTGTAGCCACTCTCGATTCATTGTTGCCAGGGAAGTCCATCAAGGTCGTTATCGATGAACTCCCCATCGCCGTCGTACGCGAATCGACGGGCGAAGTCCACGCGATCGGCGATCGCTGCTCGCACGGCGACATCTCGTTATCTGACGGTTTTGTCGAAGACGACACGATTGAATGTTGGGCGCACGGTTCTAAGTTCGGGCTTGCCGACGGAGCACCACGCAATTTTCCGGCATTTGAGCCGGTCCCCGTCTACACCGTTGAAATCGACGGTTCGGACGTTTACGTTGTCACCACTACGCGAAAGTAATCATGGCTACCCTGCAGATCATTGACCTCCACGTTTCGATTGACGTCGACGGTGGCACGAAGGAAATCTTGACCGGTGTAACCCTCACGATCAATTCGGGGGAGACCCACGCAATCATGGGGCCGAACGGGTCCGGAAAATCAACACTCGCCTACACAATCGCCGGACACCCGCGATACACCGTTGACTCCGGTCAGATCTTGCTCGATGGCCAGGACGTTCTTGCAATGAGCGTCGACGAACGTGCGCGAGCAGGGCTTTTCCTCGCCATGCAGTATCCCGTCGAGATTCCCGGAGTGTCAGTCTCGAACTTCCTCCGGACCGCCAAGACGGCGATTGATGGTGCGGCCCCTAGCCTTCGCACGTGGGGCAAAGAGGTGAAAAAGGCTATGACGGACCTCAAAATGGACGAGTCGTTTGCCACCCGCAACGTCAACGAAGGCTTCTCGGGTGGCGAAAAGAAGCGCCACGAGATCGTTCAGATGGAACTCCTCAAGCCAGTTTTCGCGGTTCTCGACGAGACCGATTCGGGTCTCGACGTCGATGCACTCAAGGTTGTCTCGGAGGGCGTCAATCGTGTCAAGACTGACACGGACATGGGTGTTGTCCTTATCACCCACTACACCCGCATCCTGCGCTATATCCGACCCGACTTCGTTCACGTGTTCGTCAATGGCAAGATCGCCGAACAGGGCGGACCAGAGCTCGCCGATCGGCTCGAAGATGAGGGGTACGACCGCTTTCTCGTGGAGGAGTCGTGAGCGAACTCGCAGCTGACCGCTTCGACACGATTCTCGAAGCGCTTAAAGACGTCATCGACCCGGAACTTGGGGTCAATATCGTCGACCTCGGTCTAATCTACGACTTGAACTGGGACGACGAGAACGACGCACTGATTGTGTCGATGACACTGACAAGTGCGGGTTGTCCGCTTACCGACGTGATCGAAAAGGAACTAGAAAACGCGCTCGATGGTGTCGTAGAACGATTCCGGATCAACTGGGTGTGGATGCCACCGTGGGGTGTCGATCGCATCACGGATGATGGGCGCGAAATGATGAGCGCGCTCGGTTTCAACCTGTAATGATCGACGTAACAGACCTCGAAATCCGCGTCGGGGCCCGAACTCTGATGTCCGGGGTCAACTTTCGCGTCGATAAAGGCGACAAGATCGGTCTCGTGGGTCGTAACGGCGCGGGCAAGACCACGCTCACGAAGGTTCTTGCGGGGGACGTTCTTCCCAATGGCGGGAACGTGTCGATTCGAGGGGAACTGGGTTATCTTCCACAAGACCCTCGAACGGGAGATCCAACCCAACTCGCCCGAACGCGCATTCTCGACGCGCGCGGGCTCGGTTCGATACTCGTCCAAATGGAGGACGCGACCAAACTCATGGGGGCCGACGACCCCGACATCGCAGCGGGGGCAATGGCCAGGTACGGCAACCTCACCGACCGGTTCACATCGCTGGGTGGGTACGCGGCGGAAGCCGAGGCGGCGTCCATCGCGAACAACCTTGGACTTCCCGATCACGTGCTTGGACAGCCGCTCGACACGTTGTCCGGTGGACAGCGTCGACGCATCGAATTGGCGCGCATTCTGTTCAGCGACGCAGAAACGATGATCCTCGACGAACCGACAAACCACCTTGACGCCGATTCTGTCGTGTGGCTACGAAACTTCCTCGCCAACTACAAAGGTGGAGTCATCGTGATTTCCCACGATGTGGCCCTCGTGACTGAGACCGTGAATCGAGTGTTCTACCTGGATGCGAACCGCGAACGCCTCGACGTTTACAACATGGGGTGGAAACACTATCTTCGTCAGCGCGAAGCCGATGAAGAGCGCAGAAAAAAAGAGCGTGCCAACGTCGAAAAGAAGGCAACAACTCTGCAGCTTCAGGCCGCAAAATTTGGTGCAAAAGCGTCGAAGGCAGCCGCGGCCCACCAGATGGTCGCTCGAGCAGAGAAGATGCTGTCGGGGCTCGAGGACGTGCGCGCTCAAGACCGCGTCGCGAAGTTGCGCTTCCCCGACCCAGCCCCTTGCGGTCGAACGCCGATCATGGCGCACAACCTTTCGAAATCGTACGGGTCTCTCGAAATCTTCACTGCCGTCGACCTGGCAATCGACAAAGGGTCCAAGGTTGTCGTCATCGGATTGAACGGCGCGGGCAAGACCACTCTGCTAAGAATTCTCGCCGGAGTTGACGCTCCCGACACCGGCGCAGTAGACGCTGGGCACGGACTTAGAGTTGGCTATTTCGCACAGGAACACGAAACCCTCGACATCAAACAGTCAGTACTCGCGAACATGATGTCTGCGTCACCCAGTTTGGGGGAAACCGAGGCGCGGAAAGTACTTGGGTCGTTCCTCTTCAGCGGTGATGACGCGTCAAAACCTGCCGGCGTTCTGTCCGGTGGTGAAAAGACGCGACTCGCGCTCGCGACACTGGTTGTGTCGAGCGCGAACGTTTTGATCCTTGACGAACCAACAAACAACCTCGACCCTGCGTCACGCGACGAAATTCTCGGAGCGCTCTCTCACTACAAAGGTGCCGTGGTTCTTGTCAGTCACGACCCTGGAGCCGTTGAAGCACTGAACCCCGAGCGTGTCCTCATCATGCCGGATGGACTCGAAGACCTGTGGAGTCAGGACTACCAGGAACTCATCGAACTCGCGTAGCGTCTAGCGCTGCGTCTTCGATGTCTTCGTCACTTCGCCGTGTGCGAACTTTTTGTTTGGGTGGCTCATCACCGCGAGCTTCTTTGCGCAGTGCCCAGCCGTAACCGAAAAAGCCCATGAGCGCGAAAACGTACCATTGCAGGGCATAAGACAAGTGCGGACCTTCGTCTAACGTGGGTTTCTGCCACTGGGCGCCGGCCGCTGTCATTGGGGATTCGGTCGCAAGTCGTCCATACCAACCGCCGTACACCTCTGCGTCAATACGCTCGCCGATTGTTTCAAGATGTATCGTCGCGATTTGGCCGGCCGGGGCGTTGCGACCCGCGATCTGTTGTTCACCGGGAATCAGGCGCACAGTCGCAGTGACCAGCCCGGATGGCACGACGGGTGTTTCCGCGGGTGCCGAATTGTCCCCATTGGCGGGCACCCACCCGCGGTTTATAACGAACACCGTGCCAGTCGAAGTCTGTAGCGGAGCGAGTTGCTCGAACCCGATTCCTCCCGGACCAGAACGAGTGCGCGCATACATGATTGACGATGCCTGATATTCACCGGTGACACGAACAGTTCGCCACTTTTCGGAGGAGTCGTATTCGGTTGGAACAGTGATCAGCGTCGAAAGATCGACCGGCGGTTGATCATAATTCTCGTCAAGAAGGGCGATTGCAGCCTGCGCTTGCGCACGGCGGTCGAACTGCCATTGACCCAGCCCAACGCAGACAAGAGCGAATGCTGCGGTGAACCCCAGAATGCCCCACCACCGCGGGGTGACGGCAAGCCGCCACGGACTCACGGCGTGAAACTCGTCAGGCTCGGCACGTTGGATTCGCGGGTACGAACCGCTTTCGAGCTTCTGGTGTTCACCGCGTTGGCCAGTCCTACCGCAACGAGCGGCAACACGACCACACCTACCACGGGAAGAAGTATCCACCACCCCGGCGTGACGAAGCACAAAAACAAGCAAACAAGTCGAAGTCCCATTGCAACGAGATAATGACCCAACCGCGATTTTCGTTCCTCGTTCGGGGATACGGGCAGCGAGGTGAGAGACTGCGTCACCGGGTTCATTTCTCAAGTCTACGCCCGCCACTACGCTGGTATCCATGACGACAACGCGTACCGTACTCATTACCGGCGGAAACCGTGGAATTGGCTTCGCCATCGCCGAAAGGTTCATCGAACTTGGTCATCGCGTTGCCGTTACCGCACGGTCTGGCGAAGGCCCGCAGGGCAGCCTCACCGTACTTGCAGACGTCACCGACGGTGACTCCCTCTCGGCGGCCATCGCAACGGTTGAAGAAAAGCTGGGACCGATCGAAGTCATCGTGGCCAACGCAGGGATTACGAAGGACACACTACTCATGCGCATGTCCGATGAGGACTTCGAGTCGGTCATCGACACGAACCTCACTGGTTCATTCCGCTTGGTCAAACGAGGCATCACCTCGATGATCAAGCAACGATTTGGACGGGTCATCTTCATCTCGTCGGTCGTCGGACTTTTGGGCAGTGCCGGTCAGGTCAACTACGCGTCATCCAAGAGTGCACTCGTGGGGTTTGCGCGCTCGCTGACTCGTGAACTCGCCTCTCGCGGAATCACGGCAAACGTTGTTGCACCGGGTTTCATCGAAACCGACATGACGGCAGCATTACCGGCAGAGCAA
>JBIIAK010000064.1:0-5476 GCA_044239945.1 Microbacteriaceae bacterium | reverse complement strand
ATCAACTCGCCATCTAGTGACAGCGGAACCATGCTGGTCAGAATGTACTTGTCCATCCCCGCGTAATCGAGGTATGGACCCTGAATTGCCGGGTTTCCGGTCGAGACAACCTCGGCGAACCATTCATAGGTTACAAAATCATAAAAACCAGGGTCGTCGGGTGACAGGTTGAACACGATGCGTTGGGTTGAACCCAACTCGCCTCGACGCCACCATTCGACGGCTCCGACAGAATTTTCCAGAATTTCTGGACCGAGGACTATTCCCGCAGCCGCGGGAATTTCGTGACGTCGAAGGAAGGTTGCGGCGGCAGGTTGAATTGCGCGCAGATTGCGTTCCGCCAAACCGGCTTTCGTGCCGCGCGAATCGCGAAGTGCGCCTTCGCATGCCGCCGCCATGATATGCAGGTCGCCGTAAAGCGAACTAAACCAGTCCCCAATCGCGTGCCGTGCGTCGTCCATCGCCCCTCGAATCTCAATCATTAGCTGACCCCATGGGGTAGAGGGCATCGAGCCGAGCGGCAACCAGTCGATAAAAATCGCGCGAGGTGTGTTCCCGAACAGCGCGTTCAGCGGCGGCGAGGTTGCCCTCGCGCAGAGCCGCCACGATTGCCACATGATCGTTCATCGTCCATTCCCGGTCGGAATCGACATCGAGAACAGCCCACACAATTTCAACTGACTCAGTCAACAATCGCATCTGTGTTGCCAAGAGACGCTCGGATTGCGCGAGCACCGCAAGTTCGGTATGGAATCTGCTATCGGCGCGGATACAAGACTCGGCGGTTGTCGCTTCGCTCATGGTCCGAGCGATTCGTTCGAGGCGGTCGATGTCATGAGGAAAAGCACGATCGATTATGAGCCTCACGGCGGCGAATGCGGTTGCCAGCAGTTCGTCTTCCATATCCCGCAATTCCGCCATCGACAAACTCAACAACCTCTCGTGCAGCGCATCGAGATTTGGGCGGGGCGAGCCGATGATGAAGGTTCCGCCACTTCGCCCGCGCCGAGTTTCGATGATTCCCTGGTTTCGCAACGTCTGGAGCGCGTCGCGTACGGTGGCGGTGGCGACGCCGAACATGGCCGTCAACTGATTTTCGACAGGGAGTTGCTCACCCCTCCGGAGAAGTCCGAGCGAGATCGCGGTTGAAAGCCGATCGACAATCGCTTCGGCCCGCAGAACATCCGGGAGCGGACGAAAAACCTGCGAGTGAACACCACTCAGAACACCCACGGGACCTCCCATCGTTTTGACACTGTGCATCACGATACTGTGAATCGTTTAGTGATAAACGATTTTTTGCCCGCCGATGAACGACAATGAATACATGCCTTATGCCGTAACCAATCCCGCTACTGGAATCGTCGAACGCGAATTCCCCAGTGCAACCCCTACCGACATCGCCGATGCAATCTCACGAGCCGATGCGGCCCACGAGGGGTGGAGCACACGACCCCTCCACGAACGAGCCACCGTGCTTCAGCGGGTTGCGGATTTGTATCGCGAGCGCACAAATCAACTCGCGGACATCATCGCGCGCGAGATGGGGAAGCCGGTACGCCAGGGCCGTGGCGAAGCCGGTTTTGTCGGGGATATTTACGAGTTCTACGCCACGAAGGGTCCCGGGTTTCTCGAAGATCAAGACATGCACCCCGCGTCGGGTGGACACGCGATTGTCCGCTCCCAATCGCTCGGCGTGCTACTTGGAATCATGCCGTGGAATTATCCCTACTATCAGGTCGCGCGTTTCGCCGGCCCGAACCTGCTCCTTGGCAACACCGTGATCCTTAAGCACGCAAGTAACTGCCCGGAATCAGCGCTCGCTCAAGAGCAGATTTTTCGAGACGCGGGATTGCCGGACGGCGCGTACATTAACTTGTTCGTCGAAAGCCGTGACATCGAGACAATCATCACTGACCCACGGGTTCAGGGTGTCTCTCTGACGGGAAGCGAGAAGGCCGGAGCCGCCGTAGCTCAAGCGGCCGGTCGCGCTCTCAAGAAGGTTGTGCTCGAGTTGGGCGGAAGCGATCCGTTTATCGTCCTTGATGATGTCAACCTTGACGAGACTATCGCCGCGGCTGCCTCCGGGCGCATGAGCAATGCTGGTCAAGCGTGTACTGCCGCGAAGCGTTTCATCGTTGTCGATTCCGTTTACGATCGATTCGTCGAGGGCTTCGCCGCTAAATTGCAGACTTACACCGTGGGCGACCCTCTTGATTCCGATACGAAACTGGGGCCGCTGTCGTCTCTCGGGGCTGTCGATGACTTGATCGGGCAGGTTGACGACGCTGTCGCCAATGGCGCCACTCTCGTGATGGGCGGTCACCGAGTCGGAGACATCGGTTCGTTCATGGCTCCTACGCTGCTCACCAACGTCACGCCCGCGGCCCGCGCATTCAGCGAAGAACTGTTTGGACCCGTCGCCGTCGTCTACCGGGTTGCGGACAAGGACGAGGCGATTGCGTTAGCGAACGGTTCCGAATTTGGACTGTCCGGCGCTGTGTTTGGGTCTAACCCTGACGACACACGATACGTCGCCGATCGACTCGAATCGGGCATGGTCTATATCAACGAGAACACTGACTCACATGTCGACCTGCCGTTCGGCGGAATCAAGAAATCTGGTTTCGGTCGCGAACTGGGGCACTTCGGGCTCGATGAATTCGTCAACAAGAAGCTGATTCGAACCGCCGCCCACTAAACCTGTGGACAGAGATAGCGCCACTCTCGCTGCCGCGAAAAACTGCGTGCATGAGCACGATGTCCGAGCGAGGTAGCGCCAGCATTGAATTCATTGTCGCGTCGGTCGCCCTTCTCGTTCCGCTGGTGGCACTGACGGTCACCACAAGCCACGTTGCGTCTGCAACCTTTGCGGCAACAGCTGCCGCGCGGCATGGTGTTCGAGCCTTTACGAGCGCTGAATCGACCAACGTTGGGCTAGAACGCGTTCGCGCCATCACAATATTGGTCGCCGGTGATCACGGTGTGCTCGATGCCACCCCGAATTGGGAAATCGATTGCTCTCGGAGGAATTGTCTGGGTCGGGGGTCGCTCGTCGAATTGACCGTGCACCTTGATGTGCCGCTGAGCTTTATTCCGACCTTGCCCGGAATTGACATCGCCCCGCGAGTCACCGTGTCCAGAAGCGCAACGGCACGCGTCTCGCTCACGTCGGTAAATCGATGAGTGAGCGCGGTTCCCTCTTGCCCATGGCCGCCGGGTTGGTGGCACTCTGCGGCGCGGCAGTTGTGGGAATAATCGATTCGACTGATTTGGCGTTGGCGCGAACAAGTTTGCAATCGACCGCTGACATGGCGGCACTGGTCGGCGCTGAATCATTCGATCCGCTCACCGCGAAATTCGATGGAACGTCGTTGGTCGTCCGGTTAACGAATTCCCAGGTTCGTCGTGCTGTGCGCGCTTTTGTCGCTGAATCGCAGGACGGAATTCGCCTCATCGCTGCATCGACGCCCGACTCGGTGACCGCCCGAGTGACGGTTCGCTCCACGTGGACTCCACCCCTCGGCAACCAGTTCTTTCCGGTTCGAATTCAGATCGAGGCGTCCGCGTCCGCGCGGCCAAACATCGGGGCGCGAAGCGACGAAGGGTAGTCTGGCATTCTCATGATTTCGTTGGACGTTTCTGACCGCATCGCGGCACTTCGCTCGTCGTTCGCGGACATTGTCAGTGTCGTGGATTTGCCCGAACTGTCGAAACGCATCGCGGAGCTTTCTGAGAAGGCCGGCGCGACCGACCTCTGGGATGACCAGGCCTCGGCACAGGCCGTGACCAGCGCTCTGTCGCACGCTCAGACCCAGCGCGACCTAGTGAACGATGTACAGCAACGCCTGGACGATCTCGATGTACTTCTCGACATGGCGAAAGAAGCTGGCGACGACGATTCGGCAACTGAGGTACTCAATGAACTGTCGGCCCTTGAGTCGGTAATCGGAACGTTAGAGGTCCAGACACTTCTCGACGGCGAATACGACCCGTTGGCGGCAATTGTCACTATTCGATCCGGTGCGGGTGGTGTCGATGCGGCGGATTTCGCCGAAATGCTCTTGCGGATGTATTTGCGCTGGGCCGAACAACACAAGTACGCAGTCCGAGTGCTGGACACGTCGTACGCGGAAGAGGCGGGAATCAAGAGCGCGACATTCGAAGTTGACGCCCCATTTGCGTTTGGCACGTTGTCGGTCGAGGCGGGGACCCACCGACTTGTCCGAATGAGTCCGTTCAACTCTGCCGGAAAACGCCAAACGTCATTTGCCGCGGTCGAGGTTGTGCCCCTGTTGGCGGCGACCGAAGTGATTGACATTCCCGACTCGGACATTCGTGTCGACGTTTTCCGATCCTCGGGCCCTGGTGGTCAGTCGGTCAACACGACCGACTCGGCGGTTCGAATCACGCACCTTCCCACGGGAACTGTCGTGTCGTGTCAGAACGAAAAGAGTCAAATCCAAAACCGCGCCGCGGCCCTCCGAGTTTTGCAGAGCCGCCTGCTGCTTATTCAAAAAGAAGAAGAAGCGAAAAAGAAGAAAGAACTCGCGGGTGTCATCACCGCGTCGTGGGGAGACCAAATGCGTTCATATGTTCTTGCGCCGTATCAAATGGTCAAAGACCTTCGAACCAACCACGAAGTCAACAATCCGCAAGCAGTATTCGATGGCGATCTCGACGGGTTTATCGCGGCGGGAATTCGCCACCGCAAACAGAAGACGCACTAGTTGGGCGAGTGTCGCTCCACGCTCGCTGAAAGCCCACGCTTAGGCTGAAACGGATGATTCGTTTCGATGGTGTGTCAAAGGTCTACAAGTCGGGCAACCGACCAGCCTTGCACGACGCGACCCTTGAGGTGAAGCCTGGGGAGTTTGTTTTCCTCGTTGGAGCTTCGGGAAGCGGCAAGTCGTCGTTCTTGCGTCTCATCCTGCGCGAGGAACGTTCGTCGACCGGACTCATTCATGTTCTCGGCCAAGATCTCGGACGTCTGTCAAACCGCAAAGTGCCCTCGTACCGTCGCAACCTGGGGGTGGTCTTCCAGGACTTCCGCCTTCTGCCGACGAAGACCGTGTTCGACAACGTTGCGTTCGCCCTTCGTGTTCTCGGTAAGAGCGAGGCCTATATTTACGACGCCGTCCCTGAGGTTCTTGGACTCGTCGGTTTAGGGAACAAGGAAAACCGACTTCCGCACGAGCTGTCCGGCGGCGAACAACAGCGTGTTGCAATCGCCCGAGCGGTGGTCAACAAACCCGCAATCCTGTTGGCTGACGAACCGACCGGAAACCTTGATCCCGCGACCTCTGCGGGAATCATGGACGTGTTGCGCAACATCAATGCCGCCGGCACGACGGTTCTCATGGCCACCCACGACACCGCGATTGTCAACGACATGAAGCGCCGGGTCGTGGAACTGAGTGACGGGCGCATCGTTCGTGACGAGGCGGGTGGTCAATACCAAACGCGCACCAACCCT
>JBIIAK010000005.1:0-18003 GCA_044239945.1 Microbacteriaceae bacterium | reverse complement strand
GTCGGTCGTCATGACGGAATCGCCAGTGTTATCGAAGCGCTCAAGGGACAGAGTCTGTTCGGTCACATTACACTGCAGCGCAGTGAGCGATCGGACATTGCCGCCCTTGTCACCGACCTGCTCGACAACTACGAGATCGCGTAGGGCGGCACAAGCGCTCCGCTAAGTTTGAGCGAACGAGTACTGAGGAGGACTGTGCCATACCTGTTGGCCGCGTCGGCCGAAATGTTGTTCACCGAATTACCGTTCGTCGATCGTGTGCGCGCGATTCACGCGCGCGGTATCGGCGTCGAGATCTGGAACTGGACGACTAAAGATTTGGCGGAACTCGCCGCAACTGGCGCGAACTTCACGTCGATGACGGGGTACATCGAGGGCGATTTGCTCGAAGCTGATGGAATCGCGCGTTTCCTCGAAACGGCAGAGCAATCCATCGTGGCGTCACGAATCATCGACGCCGATCGGCTGAACGTTCACGGAACGGGACTTGACGGCGATGGGCAAGCGATTCGCCCGCGCGATACGGTCACGGCGGCCGAACGTCGTACCGCGCAGGACACGCTCTCGCGGCTCGCCGACCTCGGCGAGAAACACGACGCGGTGTTCATGCTCGAAAACCTCAATCTGCTCGTCGATCATCCCGGAACACCGTTCGCACGTGCCGAGGACACCATCGACCTCGTGTCGAGCATCGACAACCCGCACCTGCAACTCAACCTCGACCTGTATCACGCTCAGATTGGGGAAGGAAACCTGGTGGAACTCGTTCGTCAGGCACTGCCGTGGATTGGCGAGATTCAGGTTGCCGACGTTCCGGGGCGACAGGAACCGGGCACGGGGGAAATCAACTACGCGCGAATCGCTCGCGAGCTCGATGTCCTCGGCTTTGACCGTGTTGTGGGACTAGAAGGTTGGGCGTCGGGGGATTCGGACGCCGCGCTCGATGCGTTCGTCGCCGCGTTTACGATCTAGCCTGCGACGGTTCGCTCGACCGCAATGGTCAAGATTCGAGAAACCGAATCTTCTTGGCCTCCATGATGACCTTCAGGCGAGCAATAGCTGACTTTCCCATGCCGTGAAGTTCCGCGAGGTCTTTGAGAGAAATCTTGCGAAGATCGGACACCTTGTACAACTTTGCGTCTACTAAAGCCTGTCGGGCCGGTGCCCCGAGTCCGATTCCCCGCCACTCTCTGTCGAAGTCCTCGTACTTGGATACTTCTCCGACAGGAGGTTTGAACGCACGTCGCGGAGCGGGCTTCTGGGACATGACTGAAGTCTACGAGCGGGGCGGTCGAGTGGCCCGGCGTTTGGGCCACCAGTAGATCCCTGCCGACAGCGCCAGTGCGACGAGGGACGGAGCACCGAATGCGGGGAGGACCCATAACGCCCACCCGGTTTCAATGGCGAGCAGCACTATCAAGACCAACGCGGTTCGGCGAAATCGCCCGCGAAATCGGGCCAGGATTGCGAAAACGACGACAGCCAGTGCGAACAACACTTGCGCGAGCAACAGCAGAGTTACAACGAGCACTAGGGATTCCATTTTGCCACCTGACATTTGATGAGGCCCCATCCTCCGGTAGACCACAGAGCCCAGAGGACGAGAAGCGGTTGAAAGAGAAGGCGGATGCCACGGGCCTCGTCGGTGTCGAGCCCGAACGCGTTAATCCCGTTGACGAATTGCGAGATGTTTCCGGGGAAGATCGCGATGAAGAACAACGCCGTTGCGATGCCGACCCAGGGCGCCAATCGGGGAAGAACGACGAGTGCGATTCCAAGCGCGATTTCGACAACGCCCGATGCGAGAACGACGAAATCCGGGTCGAGCGGCACCCACGGCGGAACCTGGGCTTGAAACTCTGCTCGAGCCGTACCCAGGTGACTGATCCCCGCAAAAGTTAGTGCCACTCCCAAAAGGACGCGGGCAGCTGCGCGAACCCACTGTCCCGCGCGTTCCTCAGCCACGAATCTACTTCGCTACACCCGGGCGCGTCATCGACAAGAGGTCGAGAGCGGCATCCAATTGCTCGAGAGTGATTTCGCCGCGCTCGACATAGCCGAGGTCGATGACCGCGTCGCGCACCGTGAGCCCGGCCTTGACCGAGTGCTTGGCAATTTTTGCAGCAGCTTCGTATCCGATGATGCGGTTGAGCGGCGTGACGATGCTGGGGGACATGCCGGCGAGAGCCGCCGCACGTTCAGCGTTTGCTTCGAGTCCGTCGACGGTTTTGTCGGCAAGAACCCGACTCGAGTTCGCGAGAAGTCGAATTGATTCAAGAAGGGACGTTCCCATTACGGGGATTGCGACGTTCAATTCGAACGAGCCCGAGGCTCCGGCCCAGGCCACGGTGGCGTCATTACCGATGACCTTGGCACACACCATGAGAACTGCCTCGGGAATGACGGGGTTCACCTTGCCGGGCATGATGGACGACCCTGGTTGAAGGTCGGGAATGTTGATTTCGGCGATTCCCGTGTTCGGCCCCGAACCCATCCAGCGAATGTCGTTACAGATTTTGGTGAGGGACACGGCGATGACGCGCAACGCACCAGACGCCTCGACGAGTCCGTCGCGGGCGCCTTGGGCCTCGAAGTGGTCCTTTGCTTCGGTGATGGGGAGTTTGGTGGACGACGCGAGTTCGGCGATGACCGCCGCCGAGAATCCGGCGGGGGTGTTGATTCCCGTTCCGACCGCGGTGCCGCCGAGGGGAACCTCAGCGACTCGGACGATGGTCGACTGGATTCGCTCAATTCCGAGGCGAATCTGACGCGCGTATCCGCCGAATTCCTGTCCGAGCGTTACGGGAGTGGCATCCATGAGGTGCGTGCGACCCGGCTTCACCATCGCCGCCCACGCTTTCGCCTTCTTGTCAAGTGCGGTCGCCAGGTGGTCGAGCGCGGGAATTGCGTCGCCGAGAAGTGCCGCGGTAACCGCGAGGTGAACCGACGTGGGGAACACGTCGTTTGACGATTGTGAGGCGTTGACATGGTCGTTCGGGTGAACCACGTCACCCCTCTTGGTGGTAGCGAGGTTTCCGAGGACTTCGTTCATGTTCATGTTCGACGACGTTCCCGAACCGGTCTGATACGTGTCGACAGGAAAATGATCATGGTGTTTACCGGAAATGATTTCGTCGGCAGACGCGACGATGGCGTCACGGATGTCCGCTGGGATAATGCCCAATTTTTCGTTGACGATAGCCGCTGCGCGCTTGATTTGCGCGAGGGCAACAATTTGCGCCGACTCAAGTCCGCTTCCCGAGATGGGAAAGTTCTCGACTGCCCGCTGAGTCTGTGCGCTGTACAGAGCGTCGATAGGAACGCGAACTTCGCCCATAGTGTCGTGTTCGATCCGAAACTCGCTCACGGTGTCTCCTTCAGAATTTAGTCGATATCGCCGAAGACGATGGAGGGGGTGACGCGCCCCTCACGCAGCGTGTACGTCGCGCCGACGATACCGAGGCTACCGTTTGCGACGGCATCCCCAGAAAGCTCGCTTTGCGACAGCAGTTCGGAAATCGTGTCACGAAGGTGTTCCTTGCCGACATCATCAATGAAAATCTCATTAATGTCACTGGTCGCGTTGGCCAAGAGCACGCGGTCGATTGCCGGTTGGATGGCGTCGGTAATTGATCGAATGTTGACGGGCAGCGGGGTCGCATCCGGCTTGCGAGAGTCAATTGCAGCGCGAACAGCCCCACAATCGTCGTGTGCAAGGACGAGGATGAGGCTTACCCCCAGTGCACTTACCGCGTACTCGAGAGATCCGATGACGGATTGAGAGATTGTTTGGCCAGCATTTCGGACAACAAATATGTCACCCAATCCGAGATCGAAGATTATTTCCGCAGACAATCGTGAATCTGCGCATCCGAATAAGGCCGCGAAAGGACGCTGTCCCTCGGCGAGTGCATCCCTGTGGTCAACGTCTTGACGGGGATGGGCAAGTGTGCCACTGATAAAGCGATCATTACCGGCCACGAGTTGTTGCCAAGCTTCGCGAGGGGTTCCGGGTCGCTGCTCTGACATCATCATCCCTTTCCCGGCACCTGAATGTTCACGGACTCGAGTGCGAGTGACGCAACGAGTTCGATTTCGCTGACATCGGCTGTCCCCGACACAATCAGAATACCGCCCTGGGGCAAGGCAGTTTGGTAAACAGTTCGATAGTTTCCCGGGTTGTCAAGTGCGGACCGGTCGTAAAGAGTCCAGGTCGAACCATCAATAACGATGGGCGACGCGATGACGTCATCGAGCACCTCGGCCACCTCGGGGGAGACATCAGCTAAAAACTCGTGGACGACAACGAACCCGTTCGTCGGGGAAACGAACCCGATGTACCACTCGGGGTTTTGTCCGGCTCGATAATCCGCTCGATTTGCCCACCAATCACCATCGGACGCCGCAAACTCTGGGTTGACGAGAATGGCGGAGTTGGGGGCGTCGTTGTGGACAGACCGCCAATCGACTTCGGCGCGCGAAGTTGGATTGGGGCGAATTGAAATCAAGACGATCACGAGCACAACCCCGAACGAGGCGAGGAGAGCACCGGTGAGAGTAAAAACGTTCTGCCGACTGCGGCGCTCTTGAGCAGAGCTCACTCTGCGGGCTTTCGAGCTGCGTCAAGCCGCTGACGCGCGCCGGCGAGCCATTCTTCGCAACGCTTGGCGAGTGCCTCACCACGTTCCCAGAGTGCCACTGATTCGTCAAGGGACGCGGTTCCTTTTTCGAGAGAATCCACGATCGCGACAAGTTCGTCACGGGCCTCTTCGTAAGTGAGGGTAGCCACGTCGGGAAGTTTGTCAGCCATGGTTCAACGATACCTTTCGTTAGTTTGCGGTCGCCGCGATGTCGCCGTCGGCGACGCGAAGGGTGAGCGTGTCACCCGTCGACACCGATGCCGTGGATGTGACAACCGAACCCGCCACACCACGAACGATTGCATATCCGCGATCAAGCGTTTTCTGCGGAGACAGTGTCCTTAACTTGCCGATGATCCCGTGCAAACGGTCGTTGGTTTGGTGGACGAGCGAGTTGACGAACGTCGACCCGCGATACGCAAGATTGGCAAGGTCGTTTTCGTGACGCTCGAGGTACGCGAGGGGGCTCGCCATGACTGGACGCGACGCCAACTGCCGAATCCGGTCAATCTGATTGGTGATAGCGGTCGTCACAATCTGCCGACCCCGAGCGCGCAGTTGGTCGATTTCGGCGAGGTCTGCTGCGACGTCGGGAACCACCCGTTTGGCGGCGTCGGTTGGCGTGGATGCTCGCAGATCTGCGACTTCGTCGAGAAGCGGTCGGTCGTTCTCGTGACCAATCGCGCTGACTAGCGGGGTCACACACGCCATCGCGGCGCGCACAATTCGTTCATCACTGAACGCGACCAATTCGAGAAACGCTCCTCCGCCTCGCGCAATGATGATGACGTCAACGTCGGGGTCGGCGTCGAGTTGCGCGATGGCTCCGGGGATCTGTGATGTCGCACCTTCACCCGAAACACCCGTGTAGATGGTTCTGAATTGGACGTCGGCCCAACGATTGCGGGCATTGACAAGTACGTCCTTTTCGGCGTCAGAGTCTTTCGCGGTGATAAGCCCGATGCATCTCGGGAATTTCGGAAGGGGGACCTTTCGGGATTCGTCGAACGCACCTTCAGCCTTTAGCGTGGCGCGCAATTTCTCGATGGCAACAAGGAAACCACCGAGGCCCTCGTGGCGAATCGTGTTGGCAACGAATTTCATCTCGCCGTTTTTGGGCCAGAAATCGAATTGGCCAAAGAGCCGGATCTTGTCGCCCGCCTTGAACTGTTCCCCCGACACGGTGACGCTTGACCCGTCGATTTTGCAATCGATTCGGGCTGTTTCGTCTTTCACGGTGAAGAACACGATTTGTTGCCACGGCTTCCACTCGGCGATTTCGCCCTCGAGCCAGAAGGATTTCCATGCGGCGATCTTGTCGCGGGCGACTCGAGACGCGACACTCACTGACAGCGGTGTGATGTCGTCGGGAGCGTCCGTCATGGTTTAACCGTACCTGTCACCGCTGACGGCGGACGGTACTGTGGAACCTTCCCGCGGAAAGGAATTCGATGCGTCCCGTTACCTATATCTATGACGACCTCGGCGCTATGGACAACGCTGCGGGGATGATTCCCCTCCACTTACGCGACCTCGTGTTGATGACTCCCGAGACGGGTTTCGACGACGAGCCCATCGTTCTCGACGCCATGCCGAGCACCGACCACGGTGACGATTTCATGGATCGAATCATCGCGATGCTCACTGACCTACCCGTTGTCTTCACCATGTCTGCGTTGATTGGTGAGCGAACGGACGTCGAGGCGGCGCTGAGAGAACCACTCACAACGGCGACACTTAGTCTCGCCGGTCTGCGGAAATCCCACGAGGCATTCGGCGGCACGTACCAATGGGATTCCGACGACAACGGGCTAATTGTCGAGTGGGAAAACGGCGAGAGCGTTATCAGACTTCACGTTCCCGACCCCCGTGAAGGCACCGATTTCATTCTCGTCGCGACATCGCCCGACAGGAAGGTCGAGTGGCGGTCGATGGCTGACCTCGCGGCCGCAGTCTGAAACATAGACTGGACGCGTGAGCACAGTGACGAACGGCAAAATCAACATTCAGTTGCGCGAGGCGCACCCCGTCCGCGATGCTCCACTTGTTGAGGTTCCGACCGACGCCCCGAAAAAAGTTCTGCTCGCCGCGCCGCGGGGATACTGCGCCGGAGTCGACCGAGCGGTGGTCGCGGTCGAGAAGGCACTCGACCAATTTGGCGCGCCCGTATATGTGCGCAAGGAAATCGTTCACAATATCGAGGTCGTCGCATCGCTAACGGAACGCGGGGCCATTTTCGTCAACGAGGTCGACGAGGTGCCCCACGGCTCTCACCTTGTGTTCAGTGCCCACGGGGTTTCCCCGAAGGTCAAGAGCGACGCGTTCGACCGAAATCTCATGGCAATCGACGCAACCTGCCCGCTCGTCACCAAGGTTCATCGTGAGGCGGAACGTTTTTCGCGTTCGGGATTCCACATCCTTCTCGTCGGACACGAAGGTCACGAAGAAGTCGAAGGCACGATGGGCCACGCACCCGACCAGACGACACTCGTGAATAACCCCGACGAAGCCGATGTCATCGAGGTTCCTGACACCGAGAATCTGATTTGGTTGTCGCAGACGACTTTGTCTGTCGACGAGACCATGGAGACCGTTCGTCGCTTGCGTGCCCGATTCCCGCACCTGCAGGACCCACCGAGTGACGACATTTGTTATGCGACTCAGAACCGCCAGGTTGCGATCAAGAAGATTGCGCCCGACTGCGACCTTGTTCTCGTCGTTGGATCGTCAAACTCGTCGAACTCGGTTCGCCTGGTCGAGGTTGCTCTCGAAGCCGGTGCACGCGCGTCGTACCGGGTCGATTATGCGAGCGAGGTCAAACAAGAGTGGCTCGAAGGAGTTTCGACGATGGGCATCTCGTCAGGTGCGAGTGTACCCGAGTACCTCGTCGACGAGTTGCTCGCCGATGTTCGTGCAGCAGGTTTCGCGCACATCGAAACGGTAACCACCGCGACCGAAGATCTCATGTTTTCGCTGCCGAAAGAACTTCGTGGCGACAGCGATCGTCCCCTTGGGGGACGGGTCTCTTAGCGCGTCAGTGCGTGACCGGCCGAGCCGAGCTGCTTCGCATAGTCGACGACTCGCGATGCCATTGCCGTTTCGGCGAGCTTCCCCCATGAACGCGGGTCATAGACCTTCTTGTTACCGACCTCACCGTCGACCTTGAGAACACCGTCATAGTTGCGGAACATCGTGTCGGCGACCGATCGGGTGAATGCGTACTGAGTGTCGGTGTCGAGGTTCATCTTGACGACACCGTTACGGACCGCCTCGAAGATTTCGTCCTCGGTTGAGCCAGATCCGCCGTGAAAAACGAGGTCGAGGGGCTTGGGTCCTGTGCCGTATTTTTTCGCGAGACCGTCCTGGATCTGAGCCAGGATTTCGGGGCGAAGCGTGACGTTCCCTGGCTTGTACACGCCGTGAACATTTCCGAAGGTGAGAGCCGCCATGTATCGACCGTTTTCACCCAGACCCAGAGCCTCGACCAATGAGATGGCATCGTCGAGTGTCGTGTATAGGTTTTCGTTGATGTCGTGACTCACGCCGTCTTCTTCACCACCGACGACGCCGATTTCGACCTCGAGGATGGCATTGATGTTCTTGGTTTTTGTGAGCATCGATTGGGCGATTTCGAGGTTCTCGGCCAGAGGAACAGCCGAACCGTCCCACATGTGCGACTGAAAAATCGGGTTGCCACCCGCTTTGACTTCTTCTTCACTTGCTTCGATGAGCGGAAAAACGAAACCGTCGAGTGCGTCCTTGGGACAGTGGTCGGTGTGTATTGCGACGGTAACGGGGTACGACTTGGCGACCTCGTGAACGAACCTCGCCATCGCGAGCGCGCCGGCGGCTCGCGCCTTGACGGTATGTCCCGCGAAGAAGTCAGCGCCGCCCGTCGTAACCTGAATAATCCCGTCGGAACCGGCCTCGGTGAGACCCTGGAGCACAGCATTGATTGTCGACGACGATGACACATTGATTGCGGGGAAAGCGAAGACGTTCTTCTTTGCGGTGTCCAGCATTTCAGCGTATTGGTCCGGCGTTGCGACGGGCATGGTTCTCCTCGGGATGATGGGCGAGCGCGCGCGTTTATTCTACTGGCGGGGGCATTCGGATAGTCTGGAGTCACACCGATCCACTCGCGACTGATGTCGCAGTGCACGTGACACAGGGGATTTCATGTCAAACCAGTTCGCCCATCCAGATCGTAACCTTGCCCTCGAACTGGTGCGCTCGACCGAAGCGGCGGCGATTAGGGCCCACCCGTTCATCGGTCGTGGTGACAAGAATGCTGCCGATGGAGCAGCGGTCGACGCGATGCGAAAGTTCCTCGGCACGGTCAACTTCCAGGGAACCATCGTCATCGGCGAAGGTGAGAAAGACAACGCCCCGATGTTGTTCAATGGCGAAGTCGTCGGAACCGGCTCGGGACCCGAATGCGACATCGCGGTCGACCCGATCGACGGAACGAGCCTGACGGCGGCGGGACGAGGGCACGCAATCTCGATGCTCGCTGTGTCAGACCGCGGTTCGATGCTCGACGCGTCGAGCGTGTACTACATGGAAAAACTGGTGTCGAACGAGGACGGGCACGGGGTTATTGATTTGTCGCAATCGCTGACGGACAACATCAAGGCCCTCGCGAAAGCCAAGAAAAAGCCGGTCAACGAAATCAAGGTCGCGATTCTGGATCGTCCGCGTCACGCCGATGCGATTGACGAGATTCGGACTGCCGGTGCACACACACGGCTGATTCTCGATGGCGATGTCGCTGCGGGTATCAACGCGGCCCGAGCGGACAACCGAATCGACATGTGCTACGGCGTCGGCGGAAGCCCCGAGGGTGTCGCCGTGACCTGTGCAATCAAGGCCCTCGGCGGGTTTATTCAAGGCCGCCTGCAGTGGGGCTCGGACGACGAGCGCGAACGCGGTATCGCCGCGGGTCTCAAATTTGATTACGTCTATTCCGCCGACGAACTCGTCGCCAGTGACAACACCTTCTTTGTCGCAACCGGAGTCACGGACGGCGAATTGGTTCGGGGTGTTCGCCCCGAGGGCAAATGGTTGCGAACCGAGAGCGTCATTTTCCGGTCGCGTTCGGGTACGGTCCGACGCGTGAACTCGGATTATCTCGCCGAGCGATGGTTGGACTAAGTCGCGTCGAGTTCTGATTCGACAGTGTTGTTTCGCGACAGGATCACAGCAGCCCAGCCGGCAGCGATTCCCGAGAGCGCAAGGCATGCCAACGCGATACTCCACGATCCGGTGATTGCGCGCGATATTCCCATGAGCGGGGGAACGGTCGCTGCGACCGAGTAGGCGAAAAACTGAGTGAACGCGCTGAGTTGCAACGACGCCGACGTCGATTCCGTGCGCAGGTTTATCAGCACGAGTGACAGGGGGAAAAGTAGAGGGCCCACTCCGAAAAGGACAACCCAGAGGTACGGCGCGACTGTCGGCGCGACCAACATCGCTCCGAACCCGCTGAAGATCAGTAACCCACCGAGCGCGGCGAGCCAGCCGACGTTTCGGATGCGCGCCGCAATGAGAGGCATGGCAAGCGCCATCGGTGTGCCCGCGAGCGCAAACGTCGAGAGCATTAAGCCGCCTTCGATTTCGGTCATCCCGACGACATCCTTGGCGATGTCGGGTAACCACGCGAACATCCCGTAACCCGCGATGCTCGATACCGCGAACGCGACGGCGATTGCCCACGCGGTAGGAGATTTCGCAAGCGCCAGTTTGGGGCCAACCACCGAACCGAGCGGATCGCCCGAATTCCGTCCCGACCGTATCTCAACGAACCAAGGAACAAGTGCGACCGCCGCGAACGTCGCCCAAATCGCCATTGTGAATTGCCACGACATCGATTCGCTGAGAGGAACCGCAATGAGTGGAGGGATGACCGAACCGAGCGAAACGAAGGTGATGTACGTCGCCGACATCGGCCCGACGTGGTGGGGGAAGTATTTCTTGATCGTCGGAGGCAGCGACACATTGCCCATACCCGAGCCGATGAGGGCGATTGCCGAACCGAGTGCGAGAACAGTCCAATCCGTGGCGAACGCGCGAATGGTGTGGCCGATTGCGATAAGTGCGACGAGTGTCACGAGATTCCACTCGAGCCCGATTCTCCTGGTCAGCCGCGGTGTCAGCAGGCCGCCGATTACAAACCCAATCGGCGCAAGCGACCCAAGTACAGCGCGGGCGTCGATGCCGAGTGGAACATCGTTGTTGATGATGTCGTAAATAGGGGAGAGCCCCGAGACGGCTGAGCGGGTGTTCGCCGCAATGAGGATTACACCTATCACCGCGACAACACTGTCGCGGAGGGCAATCTTATTTCGAGTCCGCTTCTCCATCTGTGTCCATTGTGGTCTGCTCGGCGGGAACAACTAAATCGAGGTCAAGGGCCTCTTTCGCTGACCGCGGGATTGCGTTCGCCTTGGCAATCTTGCCGTCCGCCAATTCACGGGGTGCCTTATCGATTGTGGTGAGGGTCGGGAAAGCCGCATCGGATACACCGGGAATTGCGACGGCGGCACCGATGAGACTGTTTTCGAAGCGACTGGCAAAGGTGTTGTAATTGTTGACCGTTGCACCAAGGCTCTTTGCGAAAGTATTGACGTCGTCGGCGGTTTTGCCCAGCGTGTCGATAAGCGCACGCGTCTTGTTGATGACCTCGTGGATCTGGTTGGTCTGGTCGTGTTGACGCCACAGGAACGCAACTGATTTCAGGGTCGTGAACAGGCTGATAGGCGTTGCGATGGCGACGTTGCCTCTCAGAGCGGTGTCATAAATGGAAGGGTCTACTTGCAAGGCTTCGGCTAACGCGGCTTCGGTGGGCATGAACAGGATGACGTAGTCGGCGCTGAGGTCGTAGCGCTGCCAGTATTTCTTGTCCGCGAGTTCCTTGGCCTTCAACGCAACATCTTTCGCATGCTGTTTGAGTAACACGGCCCGTTGTTTAGGGTCCGTCTCTTCGGCGGCACGCAAATAATTGGTCAACGTGACTTTTGCGTCGATGATGATCTGGCCGCCGTCCGGCAATTTCACGATTGCGTCCGGACGCGAACCCTTTTCATCGTCCGTTCCGGCAATTTGGTCCTGGGTAATGAAGTCAATTCCCTTGACCATCCCGGCGGCCTCGAGCAAGCGCTCGAGTTGGGTTTCCCCCCAGTGCCCGCGAATGTTCGGGTCAGACAGAGCGGATTTTAGGCCTTGGGTGACGGTGCGGAGTGCTTCGCCGTCTGTTCGAGCTTGCTTCAGTTGATCGTCAATTGAGCGGAACTGGGTCTTTCGCTCGTTTTCCATCTCGCGAACACGGCCTTCTACTTGGTTGAGCAACGTGTGCACCGGGGCCAGGCGCTCGAGCACTTTGCTTTCCTCGCTCGCGCGAAGGCGTTCAGCTTCGCGAAGCTGGTCAACTTGAGCCTTGAGATCGTCGATTTGTGACAGCAGCGAAGTATTCGTGGCGGCGAGACCGGCGACCGTAGCGGCGTCGCCCGTCGAGGACGCCATAACGTATCGTCCGACGAGGATACCGATGACAACGCCGACGCCGAGTCCGATTGCAAGATAGATGATCATGTCCATGTTCCCAGTGTGACAGTGAGCACCCCTGTCTTACCGTATTCCGCGGTCAGAGTGCTGCGTGTGTGCCGTTGGCTAGCGAAACGAGCCAATATGTCCTAACATAAGTAAGAGATCGGATTCCGCACCGCTACCCACTGAAAGTAATGACTAATGACAACCTCATTTGACGTCATCACTATTGGGCGCGTCGGTATCGATGTCTATCCGTTGCAGATCGGTGTCGGATTAGAGGATGTCACTACGTTCGGTAAGTTCCTCGGCGGAAGTGCGACCAACGTCGCTGTCGCCGCGGCAAAGCACGGTCTCAACTCTGCGGTCATCACGCGCACCGGAAACGACCCATTCGGAAAATTCGTTCACAACGAACTCCTTCGCCTTGGTGTTAGTGACAAATTTGTGTCAGGAGTTGCAGGTTTGAATACGCCGGTCGTGTTCTGCGAGATCTATCCGCCGGATGACTTTCCGCTGTACTTTTATCGCGAGCCGAAAGCGCCGGATCTTGAAATCAAGGCCTCGGAATTAGACCTCGACGCGATTAGCGAGGCGACCGTTTATTGGTCGACACTGACCGGACTGAGCCAAGAACCGTCGCGAGAGGCACACCACGTCGCGTGGGATGCGCGAGGGCGAAAGCCGCTCACCATCCTCGATCTCGACTATCGCGAGATGTTCTGGGATTCCCCCGAACTCGCAACCGTCGAAGCGGAATTGGCCTTATCCAAAGTCACCGTTGCTGTTGGCAACAAAGAAGAGTGCCAGATCGCTGTGGGGGAAACCGAACCGCACCGGGCCGCAGACGCGCTTCTCGACCGCGGAATTGAACTCGCCATCGTCAAACAAGGCCCCAAGGGTGTTCTTGCCAAGACGCGCGATGGTGCCGTCGAAGTGCCCCCATACGCCGTCGAGGTTGTCAACGGACTTGGTGCCGGTGACTCATTCGGTGGAGCACTGTGCTACGGACTCATTCAGGGCTGGGAACTGGACGATGTGCTTCGCTTTGCCAACGTGGCGGGTGCGATTGTGGCGTCACGCCTCGAATGTTCGACGGCGATGCCGACGACCGACGAGGTGCTCGCCATCGTGAAGGAGATGTCGTAATGGTGAAACTTGACTTTGATGCGCTGCGTGAAACGCGCGCGACGAACCCCGGCCGACTCGCCGAGGTGTACGCGAAGCGTCAGCGCCGCCAACTCCTCGCCGGTGACGGCCGACTCATGATCGTCGCAGCCGACCACCCGGCGCGTGGGGCCCTCGCCGTCGGTTCGAACCCGACAGCGATGGCGGATCGCTACGAACTTTTGACCAACCTCGCCATCGCATTGGGCCGACCCGGTGTAGACGGCGTGCTCGGCACCCCCGACATCATCGACGACCTTGCGCTACTTGGGCTTCTTGACAACAAAATCGTGGTCGGCTCGATGAACCGCGGCGGTTTGCGCGGTTCGTCTTTCGAGATGGATGACCGTTATACGGCCTATGACATGCCGGCCATCCAGCGCGACGGCCTCGACTTTGCCAAGAACCTTGTTCGCATCAACTTGAAAGACGCGGCGACCGTCGACACTCTCGAATCGACAGCGTTCGCCGTGAGTGAGGCGGTCGAGCTCGAAATCCCCATCATGCTCGAACCGTTCATGAGCGAATGGGTCGGTGGGTCAATCGCCAATAATCTCGCGACCGACCAGGTCATTCTCTCGGTCTCCATCGCGGCGGGGCTCGGAAACTCGAGCGCCTACTCGTGGCTGAAACTGCCCGTTGTTCCCGACATGGAACGTGTCATGGCGTCGACGACACTGCCGACCCTTCTCCTCGGCGGAGACCCTGGTGACAATGAAGACGAACTCATCGAACGGTGGACCAACGCGCTTGCGCTGCCCGGTGTGCGAGGACTCGTTGTCGGTCGCTCGATGCTGTACCCCGCAAGCGGAGACGTGGCCAAAGCCGTTGACACCGCTGCACAACTCGTTCACGGTTCGTAGACTTTAGACAAAAGGAATAAACATGACGAAAAACACTGTCCCGCACTGGATCAACGGAGCACGCGACAACGGAACAACCGACCGCACCGCACCGGTCTACGACCCTGCACTCGGCAAAGAGACTAAACGCGTTGTCCTTGCCAACCAGGCCGACATCGAGAAGGCGATTGCAAGCGCTCATGCGGCGTTCCCCGAATGGCGCGATACCTCGATTGCTCGTCGTCAAGCGATCCTCTTTAGTTTCCGCGAATTGCTCAACGCCAAAAAGGGCGAACTTGCCGAGATTCTGACCTCGGAGCACGGCAAGGTCCTGTCGGACGCGCTCGGCGAAATCTCACGCGGCCAAGAAGTCGTCGAGTTCGCGTGCGGCATTCCACACCTCGTCAAAGGTTCCTATACCGAGAATGCCTCGACCGGGGTCGATGTGTATTCGATCCGTCAGCCACTCGGTGTCGTTGGCGTCATTTCGCCCTTCAACTTTCCCGCGATGGTTCCGATGTGGTTCTTCCCGATTGCCATTGCTGCCGGAAATACCGTTGTCCTCAAGCCGTCCGAAAAGGACCCGTCGGCCGCGATTTGGCTCGGCGAACTCTGGAAAGAAGCTGGTCTGCCCGACGGCGTCTTCACGGTTCTCAACGGTGACAAAGAATCCGTTGACGGACTGCTGACCGACCCACGAGTTCACGCGATTTCGTTCGTCGGTTCGACACCAATCGCTCAGTACGTTTATGAGACCGGCGCAAAGCACGGCAAGCGCGTCCAGGCTCTGGGTGGCGCAAAGAACCACATGCTCGTCCTTCCCGATGCTGACCTCGACCTCGTCGCCGATTCAGCGATTAACGCAGGATTCGGCTCGGCCGGTGAGCGCTGCATGGCCATCTCGGTCGTCGTTGCCGTCGAGCCCGTTGCGGACTCGCTCATCGAGAAAATCACTGAACGAATGCGCGCGCTCGTCATCGGTGATGGTCGTCGATCGTGCGACATGGGGCCGCTCGTCACGGAACAGCACCGCGACAAGGTCGCGT
Organism: Microbacteriaceae bacterium; assembly: GCA_044239945.1. Classification (GTDB taxonomy): domain Bacteria; phylum Actinomycetota; class Actinomycetes; order Actinomycetales; family Microbacteriaceae; genus MWH-TA3. The sequence continues at coordinate 2,763 of JBIIAK010000005.1, read as the reverse complement.
CGTACATCGACATCGCGATTGCGGACGGAGCAGATGTTGTTGTCGACGGCCGAGGTATTGAGGTCGACGGGGACGCCAACGGATTCTGGCTCGGACCCACCCTCATTGACAAGGTACCGACGACATCCAAGGTGTACACCGAGGAAATCTTTGGCCCAGTATTGTCAATCGTTCGGGTCAAGACCTTTGCTGAAGGCGTAGCGCTGATCAACAACGGCGCTTTCGGAAACGGAACCGCGATCTTCACGAACGACGGCGGAGCCGCTCGTCGTTTTCAGAACGAAATCCAGGTCGGCATGATCGGGATCAACGTTCCGATTCCCGTGCCCGTTGCCTACTATTCCTTCGGCGGCTGGAAGGCATCACTCTTTGGTGATTCGAAAGCCCACGGGATGTACGGGGTCAACTTCTACACCCAGGAAAAGACGATGACGTCGCGTTGGCTTGACCCGAGCCACGGCGGAATCAACCTGGGCTTTCCCCAGAACTAGAGTTCCCTCGACGTGAGGGGACTCACAACTCCGCTATCGATTTCCCGGCGGAATGCACCCAAGAGGTCGTCGAGCGGTTGGGGTCCGATCCCGAGTACTGATTTGGTGTAATCGTTCCCAAGGCTCGAATCGGCGGGGACCGGGCCAGGAAACAATTCGGCCGCGGGCGGCTCTCCTTCGGTAATCAGATGACGCGGCAGTTCGAAAACGTCACAGGCCGCATACGCCAGCTCCATGCGGGTGACGGCAGTGTCTCCGACGAGGTGAAAGGTTCCCGTCGCGTCACGATCGATGATTCGGCCGATTTGCGCCCCGGCTTCGGATGCGAGCGACGGGGTCGTGATCTGGTTGACGTTGGGGCCGCCCCAGACCTGAAACTCTCTCCCGGCGCGAAGTGACCGCACGAGAGTGTCGACGTAAAACCCGAACCCGACGTCTTGCAACCGTGGGGCTTCGGCGATTCGGTGACGTCCCATTACCCCAGCCACCCGAGCGACTACCCCTCGGCCCTCGAGTGAACTGTGAACGGCTTGCTCGGCGAGACCTTTCAGATATCCGTAATAGTTGATGGCGTTGCCATGGTTGGACTCCAGTTCACGGTGCCCCGTGCCGTCCATCACCCAGTCGGTCGAGACAAAAATGAACTTCTGCCCGTTGGCATCGGCAATACGGGCGAGCCGTTCGGTCAGGCCAACGTAATTGTCGTAGGCGGCTGCCCGGTCGTTGAGCAGGCGCCGAAAGTCGTCGGCGATCGCGCAATGAACCACCGCGTCCGCGCCGTCGAGTGCGCGCGAAATCGATTCGTCGGACGAATAGTCAACGTCGACCAGAGGCCACGACGCGTTATAGCCTGACCGGTTTCGGGTAAGCCCGACCACCGAGTGCCCCAACAGCATCAAAGACTCGGCGATATTGCTGCCAACGAATCCAGTCGAGCCGGTTATCGCAATCCGTGCCATGGGGTCTCCCTCGGGTAAGCGCTTATCTTTATTGTAGATTTGTCTTAACAAAAGAAAGGAACGCCGTGAGCGAACTCAACATCGGACTCATCGGTTCGGGTCGAATCGGTCAGGTTCACGCGGGCAGTATCGCTGACACCAAGGGTGCTAACCTCGCATGGATTTGCGACCCGTTCATTGACGGTGCGAAAGCGCTCGCAGCGGAATTCGGTGGGAAGGTCACGACCGATCCGGAGGCAGTCTTTGATTCGGGCGAGGTCGACGTCATCGTCGTCGCATCACCGACACCTACGCACCTTGACATGATCGACCGCGCGATTGACGCCGGAATTCACGTACTGTGCGAAAAGCCCATCGATCTCGACATCGCCAAAGTCGAAAAACTCCGCGACAAGGCGAATGCGGCGAATGTCCACATCGCGATCGGGTTTAACCGACGTTTCGACCCCCAGTTCGAATCGATTCAAAAGCGGGTTGCTGCTGGCGAAGCGGGAAAGCTCGAACAGCTCGTTATCTTGTCGCGTGACCCCGGCCCGGCTCCGCGTGCGTACATAGCCGTTTCGGGAGGAATCTTCCGTGACATGACGATTCACGACTTTGACATGGCGCGATACTTTGTGCCCGACATCGTCGACGTGTATGCGGCCGGTACAAACGTCTTCAGCGACGACATTAAAGCCGAGAACGATTATGACTCGGTATCGGTCACGATGCGAGGGCGAGGCGGAGAAATCGTCGTCATCGTCAACTCTCGTCATTCGGCCTACGGTTACGACCAGCGTCTCGAGGCGTTTGGCGACAAAGCGATGTTTCACGCTCACAACGTGTCACCGACCACCGTTCAGAAATACGACGCCACAGGAACAGGGCAGGCCGAGCCGTTCATCGATGCCTTCCTCGTGCGTTACGCGGTGTCGTATCGGCGCGAACTCGCGCTGTTCCTCGACGGGATTCGCGACGGGAAGAACTACAACCCGACCTTTGATGATGGTCGAGCTGCGTTGGTCCTGGCGGATGCCGCCACGGAATCGGCTCGGACGGGTAAGTCCGTGTCGGTAGACGGCAAGCTCTAATTGTTAATGACGAACGGCCCGAGGTACGCCTCGGGCCGTTTGTCATTGGTCGTTATTGGCCGAGAAGTGAACGCAGGTAGTTCACGCTCGCTTTGGCGTCGATGATCGGCCCTTCGCCGTCAGCCGGCTCGGCGGTCACGACGTAGTCCTGTTCGAGCACGTACCAACCGGTGAATCCCGCTGTCTCGAGCGAGCGCACAATCGCCGCGACGTCCACGTCACCTTGACCGAGAGGCACAT
>JBIIAK010000004.1:0-18005 GCA_044239945.1 Microbacteriaceae bacterium | reverse complement strand
CAATGGCATGGAACGCCAATATTCCCTTTGCGGTGACAGCACCGACCGCACGGGTTACGACATCGCGGTTCTCGACACTCACGGGCCCGAGGGGGGTTCGACCTGGATCCATAACAACGTCAAAGCAGGAACTGTTATCACCGTCAGTGGTCCGCGCAATCATTTCCCGCTGGTTCCGGCTCGAACCTATTTGTTTATTGCCGGCGGAATCGGAATCACCCCAATCCGAGCCATGATTGAATCCCTTCCTGCAAAACGAGACTGGAACTTGTTGTATCTGGGCAAGAATAAGGAAGGGATGGCTTTTGCCGACGATGTGGTTTCCGAATACGGAAAACGTGTCACCGTTCATGAATCTGACACCTCGGGTCGGTTCGACCTGTCGGGATTGTTGGAATCGACCAACGCAGATGTTTATTGCTGTGGCCCCGAAACGCTGATGTCTGAAATCGAAAAAAGGGTCGCACGTAATCGTGCCCATGTCGAGCGCTTCAATCCGGTCCTCCGCGAAATTGAAGGCGGAGCAAAGCCGTTTGTTGTGCGACTCGCATCGACGGGCCGAAAAGTCAACGTCGCCGCGGATGTCTCGATCGCAGAGGCGCTCGCGAAAGCGGGCGTGCCCATTGAAACGTCGTGTGGCAAAGGGGTGTGTGGCACGTGCGAGACTCGAATCGTTGATGGAAAACCGAGCCACCTCGATAGCGTGATGCCTGACGCGGACAAAGACAAACTAGGAATTATTTACCCTTGCGTTTCGCGCGCGGAAGGTGCCGAAATTACGCTCGACGCCTAGTCGACATCGAATTCATCGTCGACCCAGGCGTTGTCATCGGTCCGCAGCAGCTGCCAAGCGATATAGGCGAATCCAGCGACAATCGCCACCGCAAGCCCCGCGCCTATAAAGCCACCAATCCCTGACTTTTTTGGCTTCAGGGGGGTTTTCTGAACGAGCTTCCGGCCAGCAAGTTGAGTCAAATTGCCAAGCAACTTTCCAGCGGACTCTAGAACATCACGCTGACGATCGAATCCGGAGTTTGCGGCATCGCGAAGAAACGCGCGTTCTCGTGAATAGGACCGTGCCATCGTTACTCCTTCGACCTCTACATTATGACTCACCAATGTCTTGAGCGCACATCGAAACGGGGCAGAATAGATATATGTCAATCCACACACAGACCGCAACAATCCATACCAATCACGGGGACATCCGAGTCAATTTGTTTGGTAACCACGCACCGAAAACGGTCGCGAACTTTGTCGGTCTTGCCGATGGAAGCACAGAATGGACACATCCGGAATCAAGGGAAAGGATGACCACACCCCTTTACAACGGCGTCGTGTTCCATCGCATTATTCCCGGCTTTATGATTCAGGGCGGCGACCCTCTCGGGATGGGTTTCGGCGGGCCCGGCTACCAATTCGATGACGAGATCCATCCAGAATTGAACTTCAGCCAGCCCTTTATCTTGGCGATGGCTAACTCCGGTCCCGGTACGAACGGATCGCAGTTCTTCATCACCACTGCTCCGACTCCGTGGCTTCAGGCAAAACACACGATCTTCGGCGAGGTTTCGGATGACGAGTCCCGCGCGGTTGTGACGGCTATCGAATCGGTCGCAACCGGGGCGGGCGATCGACCAATTGAGCCCGTTGTAATGTCTCACATCACTATCTCGTGACAAGCGAGCTGTGGTCAAGCATTCGACGAAGTAGAACTCCGGCCACCTTCGCGTTACTGGGCGTTATCGCTTTCTGTTACGTTGTCCAGCTCGTCGTTGGAGAGTCCCTCGTGTATCACTTCGGGTTCTATCCACCGTTGATGTGGTCGGAACCGTGGCGGATGATCACGTCCGCATTCATTCACAACGGAATCATGCACGTCATGTTTAACGGTTACTCGCTTTGGGTTCTCGGTAACCTGATTGAACGCGTAATCGGGCCGGCGCGATTCCTGCTCGTGTTTACAGTGTCGGTAATCACCGGCTGCCTCGCTGTCATGTTTTTGAGCCCAGAATCGTTGACGGTCGGTGCGTCAGCGGGAATCTTTGGGCTGTTTTCTGCGCTTTTCTTGATTAACCGGGGCTTTGGGAGCAATAACGTGTCGCTTCTCGCCATCATTGGCCTAAACCTGGCTATCGGGTTCATCGTGCCTGGAATCGCTTGGGAAGCGCACATCGGTGGGTTGATTGGGGGCCTCGCGACGACATTGGTGCTGCGCCGAACGCGACGCTGACAAAACTTACCCACAAAGTTATCCACAGAAGTGGATAATTACACCATTGTTATTCGCGGTTAGCGCCAGCGAGTGGTCATCAGGAAGCCGATGAACATCAAGCCGAAACCGATAATGATATTGAGCGCGCCGACTGACGGAATCGGAAACAGGCCTTGACTGACATAGAACGTCAAAATCCACGCGAGGCCAAGGAGCATGAAGCCAAACATTATGGGCTTAAACCAAACCGGGTTAGGTGCGTCTTGAGCGACGCGCGGCGAATTGTTGCCGGGAACAGCGTCGTCGACTGTTTTCTTTGCCATATCTCCAGCATACCGATACCCGATTGCACTCGGAACCCACAGTTACACTTGAAGACGTGCCTCGTCGCTTCGACAAATTCAACCTTCGATTGCTCATTATCGAATGGCGTCGTCGATCGACCGCAGACTCAGATTCGGCGGCGACGGACCGCACGTACGCACTGCGGGAGCCGCCAAGAATCAACATTCCGATTGAAGAGATAGTTGCCCGAAAGCGCCCTCGGTCCTTCATTGACTGGCGGGGAATCGGAATTCTTGTCACGACACGAGAGTTCGTCGACCGAGCGCTCGGCATCGCCGGTGAAATGTTGGTAACTGCTGGGTTATTTGTTCTCTTGTTTCTCGGATGGCATGTCTGGTTCAATGATGTGGTTCAGGGCGCGGCACAGGACAAGGCCTCTGCTTCACTGGCACAACAGTGGCAAGTCACAACAAGCGGGCAAACTGAATTCGATCGAGCGATTGGTTCATCGGATGGCGCTTTTGTCGCGACGACGCCTCCGGTCATGGCACGGGTGAGCGATGCAGAACCATTCGCGGCGCTGATTATTCCGCGATTTGGCGAGAGGTACGTGCGGACAATTGCAGAATCGGTTGATCTTGCAACCGTTCTGAACAACATTGCAACTTCGGTCGGACGCTATCCCACCAGCAACCTTCTCGGCGAGATTGGAAACTTTGCGATTGCGGGTCACCGGACGACTTACGGCGCGGCATTCGGATGGGTTGACAATTTGCGGGTCGGCGACCGCATCTACATCGAAACCGAAAACGGTTGGTACATCTATCGCTTTCGAAACCTGGAATTCGTCTGGCCCAGCGAGGTCGACGTGCTGAATCCCGTCCCACAGACGACCATTGGGGCCCAAGAACGCATTCTCACGATTACCACTTGTCACCCGAAATTGTCAGCAGCGGAACGACTCATCGCATATTCAGTTTTCGAATCCTTCGTTCCTAGGGAGAGGGGCACTCCGGCAGAGGTCGCCAGCACGGCTCACAATCGATGACAATGAACGGTAGCGTCAATTCCAATGGCCATCGCTCAGCAAAACCACCGAAGGGAACCAACTCAACATGTACACCGCACTGTGGCGTGTCCTTCCAGGACCACATTGGCTAAAAGTTATTGAGGCGGTCGTTCTCGGCATAGTAGTTCTGTCGGTGTGCGTCGAATGGGTATTCCCCTGGGTTGCCGAAAACTTCATTCAAACAGAATCAACGGTGGGTCAGTGACGAGAATCTTCATACTCGACAATTACGACTCGTTCGTCTACACACTCGCTGGCTATGTTCAACAGCTTGGAGCGGAAATCGAAGTGATTCGAAACGACGGATTTGACGAGACCGAAATTTCCCAGCGGCTCGAAGGATTTGACGGCATTCTCATCTCGCCCGGCCCAGGAGCGCCAGGAGACGCAGGGTTGTCAATCCCCATCATCCGCTATGCCGTGGCCCACAAGATCCCTTTGCTCGGAGTGTGTCTTGGCCACCAGGCCATCGCCGAAGCAATGGGTGGTGTAGTCACGCACGCGGACGAATTAATGCACGGAAAGACCAGTGCGGTCGTGCACGAGAATTCGGCGATGTTCGATGGCGTGCCGAGCCCTTTTCGCGCAACGAGATATCATTCCCTTGCCATTGTCGATAACACCACGCCAGCAGAACTTCGCATCACCGCTCGGACCGAAGGCGGCGTCATCATGGCTGTTGAGCACGTTTCCGCACCGCTGTGGGGTGTCCAATTTCACCCCGAGTCAGTAATGACAGAGGGCGGCTACACGATGATCGGAAACTGGCTCGAATCGACTGGAATGGAGGGTGTCTCACGCCTTGCTCGAACGCTCAGCCCTCTCATGAGCTCATGAACTAGTCCGCAGCGCAGTACACGATCGAAATCTCCGAACGCTGGGGTGCCTCGCCCTTGATTGACTGCGACCCGATTACCTGCCCGCCACACGAAGTGTCGGGAATCACAGTTACATCGAGCTGCAACGAAGAGCCCTGAAGTATTCCTGTCGCTTTGCCAACACTCATCCCCACCACATCGGGGATATTGATTTTGCCGTTAGAGATGATGATGTCGACCACACTGCCGGCCGAAATTCTGGTTCCTGCTGTTGGGTCACTGCCGACGACCGCCCCCACTTCGGCAGTTGGTGAGTAGCCCGGTGTTACCTCACCAATGATGAAGCCGGCTCCTTCTAGTTCTGCTGTCGCATTCACCAATGTCATGAAATCGATGGACGGAACGGTGATGATTGGTTTTCCAGAGGACTCAACAACGGTCACAATCTCTCCTACAGCGATACTCACTCCAGCTTCTGGCGAAGTAGAGATGACGGTGCCTTCGGGGACGGTTTCGCTTACCTGAACACGTCGGACGACGGTGAGGCCTAGAGCTGTCAACTCAGATTCGGCCGTCTCGAATGACTCTGCAGTGACATCGGGCATCGCGACCGCGAGAGACCCGATGGTGTTGCCAGAGTTCACGGTGAGCACCCAGTACATCAATCCGACAACTATTGAGGCAATGACCAAAATCCCGGCAGAGCCGAGCAGCACCCATCGGACGACGTCTCCCTTTGGGGGCGTGTCGCTGTTGAGAAGCGGGCGAAGATCTTTGAGGTCCATGTCTGTTCCATTAGGGTTAGCGTTGTTGCTAAAGCCTGATTCTACGCCGATTTGCGAATCCCCACCTAGCTCTGACCCCGTCGTTGCGACGCTCGAAACGGGAATCGGTGGAGTTACGGGGGGCCTGGTTGCACGATCTGCACGACCACCTCCCACTAGTGTGCTTACAGACCTCAACGCCGCGGCAAACTCGCCTGCGGTCCGATATCGAGCGTCTGGATTTTTCTCTAGGCCTTTGGCGATGACCATGTCCAGGTCCGGCGACAATTCGGGGCGGCGACTTCGCGCACGGGGAGCGGTTTGGGTTACATGCTGGAACGCAATCGACACCGATGTGTCTCCGGTGAACAGCGGCGAGCCGGTAACCATTTCGAAAAGTACTACCGCAGTTGAATACAGGTCGCTGCGACCGTCAATGATGTCACCTTTTGCTTGCTCAGGAGAGAAGTACTGAGCGGTGCCGACAATCGCCGAAGGATCATTCGTCGGATCCTCGACGGCTTGCGCGATACCAAAGTCACACACCTTAACCAGCCCTGAATGGGTAATCATGACGTTTCCCGGCTTGATGTCCCGATGAATGATTCCCGATCGATGGGACTCATCGAGCGCGTCGAGAATTCCTAATGCGATATGCACTGCGACCTTCGGTTCGAACGCACCGGCATCCATGAGTCGTCGAAGGATTTTGCCATCGATGTACTCCATGACGATAAAAGGAATCGGGGTTTCTGCGGACACATCAGGGATAATCTGCTCGCCTGCGTCATACACACGAACGATGTTCGGATGTCCCATTGCACTGACCGAGTGGGCTTCGCGTTGGAATCGTTTGCGAGAATCCGCATCCACCGCCACTTCAGGCCGCAACGTCTTAATCGCGACTCGTCGCCTTAATCGAGTGTCGGTACCAACGTAAACATTGGCCATTCCACCGCGCCCAATCAATGCCTCGGGACGATAGCGATTTCCGAATAAGAACTCAGAATTCACAATTGAGTCCAATCCGAGTGCTCGGGGTTGTGGATTGTCACTCAACAGGGATCACCAAATCCTCTGATGGATTTGACGCGAGGTTTCCACAGCGGACGATATACGACACCCGAATTTCGGTGGTGTTGTCGTCAATGACGAGATCAGCCGCAGTCGTCCGCGGACCAAAGGTGCTGGCGTTCGAGAAGGAACCACCGTTGACAGTGAATTCATACGAATCGATGTCGAAATCCGCAGGACATTGGCGATACGTTGGCCAAGAGATGGTGATCGTTGATCCTGCGGTATAAGGACCGGCGCTCACGGTAAGCGCCCCTGGAGACGTGGGCGTCGGGATTGTGTCGTAGAAGTAGACCGCGATGAGCGTATTCGGTGGGACGCTTCCTTGAGGATTGACTCGGTAGGCCGTTCCGACCAAATCGACCGACGTCGCGATGTTCCCCGTAACGGCGTCGAGTCGAAGGCCCATGCTGTTGAGCTTTTCACTCACTTGGTTGATTGTCAGGCCGATGAACTCGTCCTCGGTGATTATCACGTTTCCGGACAATGGGTCGGTCGGGGTAGGAGTAGGGACGGAAGAGCTCGTTGCTGACGGAGTCGGGTTCGGCGCGGTCGCTGTTGGCCGGAAGACCAGCGCAGCAACTATTCCAATCAAGAGGACAGCAAGTACCACAACGAGGCCGACAAGAAGCCATGTTCGGGGTAGGCGGGGGAATTGACGGGGAGAAGCAGGTTCGCTCGTCGAAACAGACACCGGCAATATGCGGGTCGAGGTGTCTTCCGTTACGTCATGCGGTTCATCGTCGACAGCGGGAACGAGCGCCAACGCCTCACCGACACGACCGCGTGTAATCGCAATAGCGGCGCGAGCGAGTTGGCGTGCTGAGGTCGGACGGCGTTCTGGCTTTTTTGCGAGACACGCAAAAATCAAGTTTCGGACAGCCAGCGGGATACTTTCGGGCAGCGGTGGTGGTGGGTTTTTGATGTGTGCCATCGCAATCGCCACCTGGGATTCGCCGGTAAACGGCCGCTTTCCGGCCAGTGCCTCATATGCCACAATCCCGAGTGAGTAGATGTCGGTGAGGGCTGTCGCTGATTTTCCCGAAGCCTGCTCTGGCGACAAATACTGAACCGTACCCATAACCTGCCCGGTGGCCGTCAAGGGGACCTGATCCACGGCCCGCGCAATACCAAAATCGGTGATTTTTACGCGTCCATCGGGGGTGATCAACAGATTTCCGGGTTTCACATCCCGGTGTACCAGTCCCGCCTGGTGGGCAGCGTGCAGAGCCGATGCAGTTTGGGCGACAATGTCGAGAACTCGTTCGGGGGACAGGAATCGTTCCCGTTCGATAATCGTTGACAACGCTTCTCCTGGCACGAGTTCCATGACCAGGTAGGCGCTTCCCTCTTCTTCACCAAAATCATAAACACTCGCGATGCCCTCGTGATTGACCAGCGCCGCATGACGCGCCTCTGCTCGAAAACGCTCACGGAAAGCCTTGTCGCCCAAGTATTCTTCCTTGAGAATTTTGATTGCGACCTGGCGTTCAATTACCTTGTCTACCGCCTGCCAGACCTCACCCATTCCACCGATGGCAAGGCGAGATTTCAATTCATATCGTCCACCAAAGACGTGCCCAATTTGAGGTCTCATTGTGCCAACACCGCCTCCATAATCTTGCGTGCGATAGGTGCGACGAGAGAGTTTCCGCTGGCGGATTGCCCGACGCCTCCGCCGTTTTCCACGACGACGACGACAGCGACGCGTGGGTTTTCGGCTGGCGCAAACCCGGTAAACCAGAGAGTGTAGGGCTGACCCTCGCCGTTTTCAGCAGTACCTGTCTTTCCAGCGACCGACACACCCCGGATTCGTGCGCCGCTGGCAACTCCGTCGGACACGCCGGCGACCATCATGTCGCGAAGAATCCTCGCGGTCTCTGGACTAATCGGCGTCGAGTATTCAACGGGGGTGAATGGGGCGAGAGGGGAAAGATCGCGCGCGAGAACTGAGTCGACGATTGTGGGGGACATGAGGACACCACCGTTGGCAATCGCCGAACTGATCATCGCGATTTGCAGCGGAGTCACGCGGACATCGAACTGTCCGAAGGCAGACAGCATCAATTGTGCTTCGTCCATTCCCGAGGGGAATGTGGATGGCGTGACGGACATCGGAATTTCGACGGTTGCCCCAAATCCGAAAGCCTGGGCGTAGTCGTGAAGTTGGGATTCGCCGACTTGGGCGCCGATTTCAGCAAATGGGATGTTGCACGACAAGCTCAAGGCTGTGGCGATTGTAACCGTTTCCCCGGGGCCACAGGTAGTTCCGCTCCAGTTCCGAATCACAGAGTCACTGAGGGGTAATTTCAACTTCGGTGGGTTGGGAACAGTTGACTGTTCCGACATGATTCCCGAATCAAGAGCGGCGGCGGCGACAACCAGCTTGAAGACCGATCCGGGGTGGTACAGGTCACCCGCGATTGCTCGGTTGATCAGCGGCTGGGATGCCGAATTCAGGAGGCTCGTGTATTCCGATAGAACAGCTTCATTGTTATGGGACGCCAGATCGTTCGGGTCAAACGACGGCGTGCTAACGAGCGCAAGGATTCGCCCGGTCGACGGCTCGATGGCGATGGCGGCGCCCGTCAGTTCACCCATGGCATCACGAGCGGCTTGCTGAACTGCGGCATTAACGGTGAGTTTGACTGACGCGCCGCGCGGATCGGTACCCGAAACGAGAGCCATGACTTGATCAAAAAACTGTGAGTTCGACTGGCCACTCAGCTTGTCGTTCATTGCAAACTCGAGTCCGCTGATGCCCTGATTGATGGTGTAGTACCCGGTGATCGGGGCGTACAGGCCTCCACCGTGATAGACGCGTTGGTAACGGTAAACGTCGTCGGCGGGAACTGACTCTGCAATGAGGGTGGAACCGACGAGAATTGATCCGCGTTCGGTCGCATACGAGTCGTAAACGGTGCGGACATTTCGGGGATCCACTCGAAGGTTGTCTACTTGAAACACCTGGATAACGGTAGCTGACACGAAAAGCGCGCCGAAAAGCACTCCGATTCCGAGGCTTAGGCGATTCAGTTCTTTGATCATGTCCCCACCACCTCTTCGCGCTGGTGACGAACCGTGTCGCTGAGTCGCAAAAGCAGGGCAACGATAATCCAGTTAGCGACGAGCGACGACCCACCAGCAGCAAGGAACGGTGTTGTGAGTCCCGTTACCGGGATCACGCGGGTGACCCCGCCGACCACGATAAAGACTTGAAGTGCGATGACAAAGGTAAGGCCAACCGCGAGGAGCCGCCCGAAGTCATCCGCACCATTGACCCCGATTCGAATTCCGCGTGCAACGAAAAGCATGAAGAGCGTCAAAATCGCAAACATGCCGATGAGGCCGAGTTCTTCACCCAGGCTCGCCATGATGTAGTCCGATTCGGCGAGTGGGACGATTCCAGGGTGACCGCCGCCAAGCCCCGTTCCAACTATTCCGCCGGACGCAAGTCCGAACAGTCCTTGGACAAGCTGATAAGAACCACCTACTGCGTCATAATTTTCTTGATTGAAAGAATCGAGCCACGCCGCGAAGCGACCCTGAACGTACGTGAGGAATTGGCTCGCGACGAGTGCTCCTGTTGCGAAAAGACCACCACCCACAACGAACCAGATGGCACGACCCGTTGCAACATACATCAGCACAAGGAAGAGACCGAAGTACAACAGCGATGTTCCGAGGTCGCGCTGGAAAATCAAAACCAGCATCGCGATGATCCAGACGACAAAGATCGGGCCGAGATCTTTGATTCGAGGCCACGTCACCCCGAACATCCGTTTTCCGACGACCGACAAGGAGTCGCGCGCAGTGACGAGATAACCGGCAAAAAAGAGCGCGAGAGCGATTTTGCCGATTTCGCCTGGCTGGAAAGTTACGAAACCTAGGTTGACCCACAACCGTGCGCCGTTGATGGTCGTACCAATGACGGGAACGAGCGGGAGCATTAGCAGGCCAACGCCGACGAGCATCCACACGTAGCGATAGCGCTGAAGCACTCGATGATTTCGGATAACGATGATGACGACTATCGCCACGACAATGGCGATTGCAGTCCAGGCCATCTGCCGAGTCGCATTGGCTTGCCAGCCTGTGAGTCCAGCGTCAAGGTCGAGGCGGTGGATCATCGCAATCCCTAGCCCGTTGAGAAGCGTCACGATGGGCAATATCAGCGGGTCGGCATCGCGGGCGACGAACCGTTGTGCAATGTGCATGGCGAGCACAATCGCGCCCAGCCCAAGACTCAGCCCGATAATGGGCGGATTTAGTTTTCCTGTTGCACCGAGGTCGACAAGCGCAAGTGCGGCCGATGTCACAATCATCGCGAAGATGATGAGAGTGGCCTCGAGGTTGCGTAACTTGGTGGGCACCTTGAGGCGCAGCATCAACTGCTCGGTGATCGTCGAATATTCGGTGTTATTGGGACTGAGTGACACTCTCAATCCTTTCGACGACGAGCAGGGCTTCTTCCAGGCTCGACTTGGGGATGGTGAGTTCGACAGACGTTCGAAGAAACTGCGACAGCGACGTTAAGGGAATGTTGGTGTCGCGCACGACCGTGTTGAGGGGAATTGACCCGATGTCGGCGTTGACGCCGCGGTAGATTACGACGCTGTCTTCGTCAGATCCAACAAAGAACTGCGATTGTGTCCAGACGTAACCGTAGATGCCGATGAGCGCGAGAGCGGCGAGGGCACTAGTGAGATAAAGTGACCACCGAACTCGACGTTTTGCCGCGCGCCGTTTGTCCTCTGCAATGAGCGTGTCGAGATAGTCGGCTGTTTCGAAGTATTCCTCTTCCTCCGAGGTTGCAACGGGAAAAAAGATTCGTGATGCAATTTTGGGAAGTCGCTGGGTGATTGCGTCAAAAATGAGCGGTTGCGACGCTGCTCCGACAAGCAGTGGTTTGGCGGCCGCACTCATGTTTGTCTCGTTGACGCCAGCAATCACCACCGTCACATTGTCGGGCGCACCGCGTTCGAGAGCCAAATCAATGAGTTTGCTAGCGGCTTTGGCTGCATCTGGTTCGGATTTGAGAATGTTGGCGATGGCATTTTCACTTACATAACCGCACAAGCCATCCGAGCACAGCATCCATCGATCGCCGGGTTGGGTGTCGAGCACCGCCGTGTCGACGTCGACGCTTCCCGCAACATCACCCAACACGCGCATCAGAACGTTTCGACGAGGGTGCACCAACGCTTCCTCCGGCGTGATTCGGCCCGTTTCCACGAGCTTCTGCACAAAAGTGTGGTCGGTCGTGATTTGTTCTAGAGCCCCGCCGCGGAGGCGATAGATTCGCGAGTCACCGATGTGAGCGATGACAACCTGGTTGTTGTGTCGAAGGAGTGCACTTACGGTCGTCCCCATGCCGGAAAGGTCAGGGTGTTCGCGCACCGCTTCGATAAGTTCGGCGGCACTGTTCTTCACCGATTCCACGAGTCGCTGTTGGGCGATTTCGATCGATTCAAATCGTTCGTCGGCGACGGCGGTAACGGCCTGAGTCGCGAGTGAACTGGCAACGTCACCACCCGCGTGACCACCCATCCCGTCGGCAACAAGAAAGAGATGGGTACCGGCGTAACCCGAGTCCTGATTGCTTGCTCGGACTCGCCCGATGTGACTGCTCGCTACCGAGAGGACGCGGGCGTCCACTATGGTCTCAGTTCAAAAATGGTCGAGCCGACAGACACAGGGGTAAACATCGGAACTGGAGTGGGGACGCTAACGCGCTGGTTATCGACGAACGTGCCGTTAGTTGAGCTCAGGTCTTGAATGACCCAGTCCCCGTTCCACAATTGCAAACGCGCGTGGTTGGTCGACGTATATTCGTCGCGGATGACGAGACCCGATTGTGCACTGCGGCCAATCGTGAGCTTGTCCGACTCGAGCGGTATTTCAAGCCCCTCTCTCGCGCCCGCGACGATCACAAGTCGTTGTGCGGGGCTTGACGTCGACGTGGTAGCGACGGGCGGAAGGAACGGCGACGATTCGGCTCCGGGGTTATGGGTGATGTCGGCCTGAGTCCGCTCGCCTCGGCGAACATAGTGGCGGAACAGATCACTTCGCAACGCGAACACAATTGCGAAAACGAAAACCCACATCAACCCGAGGAAACCGAAGCGGAGGACGAAAAGGGTTAGCTCACTCACGCCGATACTCCCGGAAGAATTCGGAATACCATTTTTGTACCGCCAATCTGAATGACGTCACCCTGATCGAGGGGCGACGACGTCACCCGAGTTCCATTGAGTTTGGTCCCATTTGTTGACTTCATGTCTTCGAGTCCCGCGATTTTGCCACCCCACAGGATACGAGCGTGATGACGTGATGCACCGCTGTCGCTGATTATGACTGTCGCCGTCGAACCTCGGCCGATGATGATTTCGGGACCGCTCAGGTGAATCGTTTCGCCATTGATTTCGAGCGCGGGGTGCCACTCAGACACCGCGTCGAGTGCCTGTGACGCTACCTTGATCACTCCGCGCGCAATGTCCGATGCCGCAACGAGAGTGATGGATACAGGGGCGGCAAAACTATATCGCTGGCGGGTTGCATAAGCACGGATTCCGTCGGTCAATTCACCTATCAGAACGGCGCCATGGGCGTTGAGTGGCGCAAAGTCATCGGAATTGAGCCCTACCGTGTAGGCGTGAGGAGCGAGGATGCGGTCACGTTGCACGACGACGGCGTGTGAATCGATTTCACGCTTGAGTGCGGCGATGATTTCGATCGGCTGAACACCACCCCGAAAAGACTTGGCGAAAGCGCCGCTGACGAGTCGCTCAAGACCACGTTCAACGTTGTCCAACATGCCCACGGTTCCCCCTCCACGGTCGCCCCAATTCTAACCGTGGCGGGTGTTGCCCCCCTGCACCTCGCGGGATTGGCCGGCGCTCGCCGTGATAGCCTTGACGGGCACGTCCGCGGACGCGCGCAAGTGGCGGAATGGCAGACGCGCTGGCTTCAGGTGCCAGTGCCCGTAAGGGCGTAGGGGTTCAAGTCCCCTCTTGCGCACCACAAATCGACATCGTTCTTCGATTGTTTGGAATAACGAGGACCTAATGGTTGTTTCACGAAGTAGTGAAAGGATAACCACATGAGCACTACAGATTTCGGGGTCACCGGGTTGACCTGTAACCACTGCGTGATGACGGTGTCTCGGGCGGCGGCACTCGTACCCGGGGTAACGGGGGTAACAATCGACCTCGTGGCGAACGGTCAGTCGACTCTGCACGTCGATAGTGATGCAGCCGTTGACGCTGTGGCCCTTGAAAAGGCTATCGACGACGCCGGCTACGAACTAGTCCACTAATGCCCAGCACCCACGTCGATTTGGCGCTGGAGGGTATGACCTGTGCGACGTGTGCGGGGCGGATCGAGGGCGCTCTCGCGGCAGTTCCTGGTGTCACGGTAACTGTCAACTTTGCGACTGAGCGCGCGTCCGTTGACATTGATGGTGTGACGGACGCGACCGATCTCATCGCTGCCATCACGAAAGTCGGGTACGGCGCCCGCGTGATCGACCGCGAACAGCGCGAAACGGAACCCCCCACGGACCCAGTGCTTACGCTGCGAGTCGTCGTCTCTCTTGCTCTCGCGATACCAGTGTTTCTTGTGTCTATGATTCCTGCCTGGCAATTCGACGGATTCCAGTGGGTGGCCGCTGTCCTCACGACCCCAATTGTGACGTGGGGGGCGTGGCCGTTCCACCGAGCCGCCGTCCGCAACGCGCGCCACGGTGCAACGACAATGGACACCCTTGTGTCATTAGGCGTTGCGGTGGCGTATCTGTGGTCGATCTATGCGTTGTTCTTTACTATGGCGGGCACGATCGGAATGCGTATGGACATGGCGTTGTTTGGCTACAGTCCCCATTCCCTCTATTTTGAATCGGCCGCGGTGGTCACTGCGTTTGTTTTGCTCGGACGCTTGTTAGAATCGCGCTCTAAACGCGCTGCGAAGATGTCGCTCACCGCGCTGCTCAACACCGCCGCCAAGCAAGCTGTTCTTCTTGTCGATGGCCGGGAGGTGACAATCCCGGCGGGTGCTCTGCAACAAGGCGACACGTTTGTTGTTCTGGCCGGCGGGATTGTGCCGACTGACGGGCGAATCATCGAGGGACAATCTGCGATTGATGCGAGTGCGATAACGGGTGAGAGTGTGCCTGTTCCCGTCGGTCCCGGCTCGACACTCATCGGTGGAACGATCAATGCGGGGGGACGACTAGTGGTCGTTGCCACCGCGGTCGGCACTGGTACCGAACTCGCCAGGCTCACCCGAATGGTCGAAGAAGCCCAGGCGGGTAAAGCCCCTATCCAAAAACTGGTCGACCGCATTTCGGCGGTATTCGTTCCCCTCGTGATTGTGATTGCCACCGCTGGCGGAATCGTGTGGTTCACAATATCGGGCGATGCGACACACGCTGTGTCGATCGCCGTGGCGACTCTCGTCATTGCCTGCCCGTGCGCACTGGGCCTTGCGACACCGATGGCACTACTCGCTGGAACCGGCCGAGGAGCACGCAGCGGCATCATCATTCGCGGAACCGATGTGCTTGAGAGCACGCGCCGAATTACGACCGTCGTCGTCGACAAGACCGGAACGCTGACGAGCGGCCACCCCTCTGTGGTCGACATTTTCGCCGTAGGCGTGTTGGCGGAAACTGTTCTCGGGGATGCAGCTCGTGTCGAAATGGGCACCGATCACCCATTGGCTCGGGCGGTCGTCGCCGAAGCAACTACCCGCGGAATCATGGGCGAGGTTGCTTCCGGAGTAGTGGCTGAACCAGGGCGGGGTGTAACGGGAAATCTGGGAAAGACGGTTGTGCGAGCTGGGTCATTGGATTGGGTGGCCGAGACAACAGGTACTGTACCTAAGGCAATCTCCGACGCGGCTGCCGAGTGGTCTTCGGCGGGACGTTCCCTCGTTTGCGTCGCGCACGGGAACCGCGTGATCGGGCTCATTGCAATCAGTGACGTCGTGAAACCCAGTTCGAGGGAGGCGATTAAGTCTTTGTCGAAACTCGGCATTCGCGCTGTCATGGCTTCGGGCGACAACACCGCCGTAGCCGAATTGGTTGCGCGCGAGGCGGGAATCGACGAAGTCTACGGCGCAATGAACCCGGCCGACAAGCGCGACCTCGTCGCACGTCTTCAGCAACAGGGAGAGGTCGTGGCGATGGTCGGGGACGGAATAAACGATGCGGCGGCACTCGCTCAATCCGATTTGGGTATCGCTATGGGCCATGGCACTGACGTCGCGATTGAAACGAGCGACATTGTCCTGGTGACGACCGACCTTCGCCGCGTCGCCGACGCTATTCGACTGTCTCGGTCGACACTGGGAACGATTCGTGGAAACCTTGTGTGGGCATTTGGCTATAACGCGATTGCAATTCCCATCGCCCTCGCGGGAATCATGGGACCGGCGGTTGCGGGACTAGCGATGGCTTTTTCATCAGTTTTTGTTGTGCTCAATTCGGCGCGACTTCAGGCGTTTCGAACGAGCTAAACACCGAGGAAATCGCGCAGCCCTGCTGGGGTGGAGACAGTCGCGGTCGCTTCTGACCATTCGCCCTCGTCGCCATAACCCCACTGCACCAGTACGCTGTCGACGCCGTGCATGGCAGCACCCTCTACGTCGTGAATTCGATCGCCCACCAGAACAACGCGTGAAATGTCGGCACCGGCCTCGTCGAGAGCATCCAGGGCGAAGCGAACGACGTCCGCTTTCGCCGATCGGACGTCGTCGTCCGAGGCGGTACCCAGCACATCGAAATCCTCCTCGAGAGCGAAGTGCCGCAAAACCATACGAACGCCAGTTTCGACCTTAGATGTCGCCAAGGCAACGGGGATTCCCGCTGTTCGAACTGCTCGGACAACCTCTATCACGCCGGGGAAGAGGTCGGCGGTGATGGCTCCGCCCGCTGCGTATTCGGCGCGGTAGATGGCGATCGCGCGTTCAAGCTCGTCGCCAGACATTCCGAGGAGGTCTCCGAACGTCGTGGCGAGCGGAGGCCCTAGGAACGGGCGCATCACGTCGCGACTGGGAGCCTCTCTGTGCAGCATGCGAAATGTGTGCTCGAAGCAATGGAAAATTCCTGGTGCGGAATCGACGATGGTGCCATCGAGGTCGAACAGTACGGCGGTGTAGGTCATCAGAACAGTCTGTCGTGGTCGGTATTGCCGCCGCGTAACTCGTCGAGGTCAAGGACGACGCAACGAATGCCCCGATCTTCGGCCAAAGTGCGTGCCTGCGGCTTTATCTCTTGTGCCGCAAAGATTCCCGTAACCGGCGCGAGGGTTGGGTCGCGATTGAGCAGTTCGAGGTATCGCGTCAATTGTTCAACGCCATCAATATCACCGCGACGCTTAATCTCAATTGCGACGACCGCTTGGTTTGCGTCCCGCGCAAGGATGTCAACGGGCCCGATCGCGGTTGGGTATTCCCGCCGGATCAAACTGAAGCCTTCTCCGTAGACCGCAATCTGCTCGGCAGAAAGTCGCTGCAGGTGTGCCTCGACCCCATCCTTGACAAGCCCCGGGTCGTCTCCGAGTTCGTGAGTTGAATCGTGGTGGATTTCGAAAATCGAAATCGCCAGCATGTCTGCAGTTTTTGCGTGCGTCACTCGCCAAAGTTCGGTTACCCCCGCAGCGACAAGGTCGTCGTTGGGTTCCATGAAATCGATGACGCAGGGCGGGCTCATCCAATTGAGTGGCTTATATGAGCCGCCATCCGAATGAATCAGAACACTTCCATCGCCCTTCAACATCAGCGTGCGAGTTGCCAGCGGAAGGTGCGCGGTGAGTCGACCGGCGTAATCCACCGAACAAGTTGCGACGACTAATCTCACGTTTCCAGCCTATGGGCGTAATCTAGCGAGGTGGCTTCACTGACCTCCCTCCGAGAGCGACTCCGTGGTCGTTTCTCGATACACCCGACCCAGGTCGTATTAGTGGTCTATCTCGTGCTCATTACCGTGGGTGCACTGGTTCTCACGCTGCCGATAGCGGTAACGGGAGCGCCGCTATCATTTGTCGACGCATTCTTTACTTCGACGTCGGCCGTTTCGGTCACGGGACTTTCGGTTCTCGACGTGTCTTCGACTCTCTCGGACTTCGGAAAAGTCACGTTGCTGCTCCTAATTCAACTCGGCGGGCTGGGAATTATGGTGGTGTCGGGATTCGTGGCAATTTTCGTGTTTCGACGATTGTCGACCAGTGGCACCGACCTGATTTCGACCGAGTTTCGAACCCCTCAGGACCTGGGGACGATGCGCGAAATCATCGTTCGCATCATCAAGTTGGTGTTGTTTTTCGAGGTGATCGGGGCGGTGATTCTCGCCACGTGGTTCGCTCTTATCTATGACTATGACATTGGTGAGGCAGTCTGGTCTGGCGTTTTTCATTCCATTTCGGCGTTCAACCAGGCTGGCTTTTCGCTTTACCCCGACAGTCTGATGCGGTTCGTTTACGACCCCGTGATTAGCCTGACCATTTCGGCACTGGTACTCATCAGCGGAGTCGGCTTTCCTGTGCTTATCGAACTTCGCCGCGCCGGGTGGGCACCTCGAATTTGGACGATGAACCTCAACATTGTTCTTGCGATGACCGTGATCCTGACCATCGGCGGCACGATTTATATCGCGGTGCTGGAGTGGTCCAACCCGAACTCGCTGGGGCCGCTCGACACGCTCACCAAAATCATGGCGTCTTTTTTTCACTCGGTTCAGACTCGTAGCGGCGGCCTCAATACCCTAGATATCGGCCTATTTC
>JBIIAK010000063.1:0-5568 GCA_044239945.1 Microbacteriaceae bacterium | reverse complement strand
CGGGTAACCCGTCGAGCGTCACCGTTTTGTTCGAACGGGGCGCCGAGTGTGACGCGACGTGCGTGTCAGGGCTAGATCTGGGGGATTTGCCTGGTGCGGAACAAACAATCGTCAGACGTGCGGGCGGACTGGTGCCGACTGACGTTGTCAAGGTCAGCCATCACGGCTCTAGCGATCAGGACTCGGAACTGTATCGCCGTGTACGAGCCCCCGTCGCTCTGATCGGAGTCGGCGCTGACAACGAGTACGGGCATCCGACGGCAGAGACCCTTGATGTGCTCGCCGGAGTCGGATCGACCGTAGCCCGAAGCGACCTTAATGGAATCGTTCTCGTGTGGCGAACTTCGACCGGAGAGTTGCGGGTGTGGCGCGAACGCGCGACCGAGCCCCGATTTACACTGAAGTCGGAGGAATAATGTCGAAAACCGAGATGGTGCCGTGGCACGGGATGCGCGAAGCACCAATCGTGCTCGTGACCGGACCCGAGTCCTATCTCGCTGACCGTGTTTTCCGCGAGCTGCGCGACCGCGTTCGAATCGCTCAGCCAGAACTCGAAGTCACCGATCTCGACGGGGCCACTTATGCGGTCGGAACTCTTCTCGATGTAGCAAGCCCGTCGCTGTTTGGCGAACCGCGCATGATTCGCATCGCAAACGGTGAATCGGGTGGGGACGACTTTGTCGCGGATTTTCAGTCCTATCTCGATGTCATCGCCGATGACGTCATTGTCATGGTGCGCCACGGTGGCGGAAACCGGGGCAAGAAACTGCTCGACACGCTACGCGCCCACCCCGCAACGCTCGAGGTCGAATGCGCCGTCATCACCAGAGAGGCTGATCGTGTTCAATTTGCGACCGCGGAATTCAACCGCCTTGGCGTGAAGGCTGACCGTCTAGCCGTTGGGGCGCTGGTCGAGGCGTTCGCTGGAGATCTCGCCGAACTCGCCGCAGCCTGCGAACAAATTTCGAGCGACGCACTGGGTCAGCTCATCACGAAGGATTTGGTGGATACCTACTACGAAGGCCGTGAAGAGGTGACGTCGTTTGCGGTGGCAGACATGGCGATCGATGGCAATCGAGCTGAAGCGCTTCGACTACTGCGCCACGCGATTCAATCCGGTGTGGACCCCGTGCCACTGATCGCCGCGTTCGCTGCCAAACTTCGTCAACTTGCCAAGGTCGGTGGGTACACCGGGTCACCGAGTAACGCGTCGAAGGAACTCGGTTTGCCGTCGTGGATGATTGACAAATCTCGAAGCGCGCTTCGGAAATGGACTGGGCCGACACTCGGCAGTGCAATTCTGGCAGTTGCCGAAGCCGATTCGATGGTCAAGGGCGCTGGACGCGACCCTGAATTCGCGGTTGAGCGGATGGTCGACCGGGTAGCGTCCCGCTCTTAGATACACAACGACGGCCCCTGGTTTCCCAGGAGCCGTCGAGTTAAGTGGAAGGGTTATTCCTTCGGAGCGGCGGCCTTTTTAGCCGGAGCCTTAGATGGCGCTTTCGCCGCTGCCTTTGGTGCCGCCTTGGGTGCAGCCTTGGCGGGAGCTTTCGCTGCCGTCTTTGGTGCAGCCGCGGCAGGAGCCTTTTTGGCAGGAGCCTTAGCAGCAGCCTTCTTCACAGGAGCCTTCGTTGCAGTCTTCGCCGGAGCCTTGGTGACCTTGGCATCGCCCGAGAGTCCGGCGGCCTGGGCGGCGATGGCCGACTTGCGGTTCGCTGCTTGGTTTTTGTGAATGACGCCCTTAGACACGGCTTTGTCAATCTTGCGCGTAGCCGCTGCAACCGCGTTGACTGCGGCCGACTTGTCGCCGGATGCGATTGCATCGCGTGCGATTCGGATGACGGTCTTGAGTTCGCTCTTTACGGCCCTGTTGCGCTCTTGCGCCTTGAGGTTCGTTTTGATTCGCTTAATTTGCGACTTGATATTTGCCACGAATGGTTTCCTTAGGTGAGTGGTGTCGAACCGAGATGGGGTGTTGCGAATCCCGGTGTCGTTCCGTGCAATGGAGAGAGGGCCGTTGCACGCAAGCCAAGAGACAACGCTACCAGAGGCGAACGGCGTATGGCGACCGCGTTGCGTGGAACAATAGAGAACAATGTCCCGTTCTACGAAGCCGCCGATTCCGTCACGCACGGACCCGTCGATAATTCGTAATTTTTGCATCATCGCGCACATCGACCACGGAAAGTCAACGCTTGCAGACCGCATGCTCGGAATCACGGGAATTGTCGGTGATCGTGACATGCGCGCCCAATACCTCGACCGCATGGACATCGAGCGCGAACGAGGAATCACAATCAAGAGCCAGGCGGTGCGCATGCCGTGGGCGGTCGATGGCGTTGATTATGCACTCAACATGATTGACACACCGGGCCACGTCGATTTCTCGTACGAGGTGTCTCGGTCACTCGCCGCGTGCGAAGGCGCAATTCTCTTGGTCGACGCGGCTCAGGGAATCGAAGCCCAGACTCTCGCCAACCTGTACTTGGCGCTAGAGAACGATCTCGAAATCATCCCGGTCCTCAACAAGATTGATCTTCCCTCGGCGGATCCGGAAAAATACGCAAAAGAGCTCGCGTCTCTCATCGGCGGAGACCCGGACGATGTGATGCGCGTCTCGGGCAAGACGGGCGTTGGCGTCGACGAACTGCTTGATCGAGTCGTTCAAAAGATTCCCGCTCCGGCCGGCGACCCCTCCGCACCAGCACGCGCCATGATTTTCGACTCTGTCTATGACTCTTATCGCGGCGTTGTCACCTACGTGCGAGTCATGGACGGATCGCTCAGCCCTCGCGAACGCATCCAAATGATGTCGACACGTGCAGCACACGAGCTTTTGGAAATCGGTGTCTCATCACCCGAACCGACTCCGTCAGAAGGTCTCGGTGTTGGCGAAGTCGGGTATCTCATCACCGGCGTGAAAGATGTCCGCCTTTCCAAGGTCGGCGACACGGTGACGAACCTCGCGAAGCCGGCCGCCATCGCACTAGAGGGCTACACCGACCCAAAGCCGATGGTCTATTCGGGTTTGTACCCTCTCGACGGCGCTGAGTTCCCTGATTTGCGCGAAGCACTCGACAAACTCAAGCTCAGCGACGCGTCGCTCGTTTACGAACCGGAAACGTCCGTCGCCCTCGGATTTGGTTTCCGTTGTGGGTTCCTCGGGCTGTTGCACCTCGAAATCATCACCGAGCGGCTTGAGCGCGAATTTGGGCTTGACCTCATCGCGACCGCCCCGAGCGTTGTTTACAACGTGTCGACCGACGACGGAAAAGAAGTCGAGGTCACCAACCCCTCGGAATACCCCGTAGGGAAAATCAAATCCGTCCGTGAGCCTGTTGTTCGGGCAGCGGTGCTAGCCCCCAAGGACTACGTCGGCACGATCATGGAACTCTGCCAAACCAGGCGCGGGACTCTGATTGGCATGGATTACCTCGGCGAAGACCGGGTCGAAATCAAATACACGATTCCGCTCGGTGAAATTGTTTTTGACTTCTTTGACAACCTCAAGTCGCGAACCGCCGGTTATGCCTCGCTTGATTACGAACCTGCCGGCGAGCAGGAGGCTGATCTAGTGAAGGTCGACATTCTGTTGCAGGGCGAGCAGGTTGATGCATTCTCGGCGATCGTGCATCGCGACAAGGCCTATGCCTATGGCGTGATGATGACATCACGACTTCGCGAACTCATTCCCCGACAACAGTTCGAAGTTCCGATTCAGGCGGCCATCGGTGCGCGTATCATCGCGCGCGAAAGCATCCGCGCGATGCGCAAGGACGTTCTCGCAAAGTGTTACGGCGGTGACATCAGTCGTAAACGCAAATTGCTCGAGAAGCAAAAGGCGGGGAAGAAGCGCATGAAGATGGTTGGACGTGTTGAAGTTCCGCAAGAGGCGTTCATCGCCGCCTTGTCAGGGGACACCGAAAAGAAAGACAAGAAGTGACCGAGGGGCTCTCGCGACTCTTGGTCGTGGGTTATTTGGTTCTGGCGTTGGCAGCAACCGGTCGAAGTGTGTTTCAAATCGCCACCAAGTTCTCGGACGCACCATTCGCGTACACCTTGTCGGCCATCGCGGCAGCACACTACTTCTTTGCCGTACTTGCCATCGCCCGCCGATGGCGGAAATTCGCAATCACCCTCATGGTTATCGAACTCATCGGTGTGTTGAGTGTCGGCCTCTTGACGTATCTGATACCTACTCTGTTCCATGCGAATTCGGTGTGGTCATATTTCGGTCTTGGATACGGTTACGCACCCGTTGTGCTGCCCATCCTCGGTCTGTGGTGGGCGTGGGAAACTCGATGACCGATTGGGCTTTGCCGCGCGACGGTATCGATTCTGTGGTCACGATCGGTAAGTTCGATGGCGTTCACATCGGCCACCGCGAGGTCGTCTCGCAACTCCGCGCCCGATCGAAAGGCCGGCGCGTTGTGGTCGTCACCTTCGACCGTCATCCGCTGGAATTGTTTGACCCCGCACGTGCGCCACAGCCGATACTGTCCATCCCCCAAAAGGTAGAGGCGTTGTTGGACGCCGGCGCTGACCGAGTCGTCGTCCTGCCGTTTACGGCGGAATTCGCGGCGATGTCCCCCGACGAGTTCATCGACGAAGTTCTGCTCGCCGGCGTTTCCGCATCACTCGTCCTCGTCGGGTCTGACTTCCGCTTCGGGGCGAAAGGTGCGGGTACGATCGAGACGCTAATCGCGCGCGGCGCGACGGCCGGCTTCGAGGTCATCACCCTCGACCACGTGTGTGTCGATGGTGAAACAAAAGTCTCGTCATCGACGATTCGAGACGCACTGCGTGCGGGTGATGTTGAGGTCGCCACAAAACTGTTGGGTAGACCGCATCGAGTTCGAGGACTGGTTGTACACGGGCATCAGCGCGGCCGCGTGCTCGGGTATCCAACGGTAAACCTCGAAGAGAACAACGAAGGCATGGTTCCTAGGCCAGGCGTCTACGCGGGGTTAGTGCGCGTTCACGGACAGGATTTTCTTGCCGGTATCTCAGTCGGTAAGAACCCGACCTTTACCGACGTCACCCGCGACCAGGTGGAGGCGCATGCGCTGGACGCCGACTTCGACGCATACGGTTCGATCGCAGAGGTGGGTTTCACCCATTGGATTCGGGACATTGAATCGTTTGCGTCGGTCGATGAGCTCATCGACGCTCTGCACAAGGATTTCGCGGATATTCGAGCGCTCATTGCCGATGGCACGCTCCATCTTTAGCAGTGCCTGCGCAAATGTTGTCAATCCGCTCATATGCGCGTAGGGTAAACGAGTGATGGAAATTTCGGACAGCGAGTTGGCGCTTCGTGCGGCTCGGCTATATTACGACGACGGCAAGACTCAAGACGAAATCGGTGACCTTCTCGGCATCACCCGCTGGAAAGCAGGTCGGCTATTAGCTCTTGCACGTGAATCGGGGATTGTCTCAATTTCCATCGTTGACTCGACGGATATTGCCGAGTTCCGCCCTCTCAACGGAATCACGACCACCGACCGATCGCGTGCCCATGGCGTCACTGATTCGGCGTCGCTTCGCGCGTTCCTCTATGGGCTTGCA
>JBIIAK010000062.1:0-5599 GCA_044239945.1 Microbacteriaceae bacterium | reverse complement strand
GATTGACAATATCCACGAGCCCGGTCGCCACTGGTCTGGTTCGAGACGTGCGATGAGTCCACTGCCCTCAAGTCGATGAGTAAACGCCGCTGTCATTGGGCAATTCTCGCTCACAGGGACCGTCCGAGAAATCGTTACCAATTCGAAACTTTACAATTCCCCAAACGGGGTGTATGTTAGCAATTTGCGCTTCATTCTGTTTGGGAATCATATTGCGGACTCCCGACTCACCCGTAAATAGTGGCGGGTTCATGACGCTTCCCAACGCTCAAACACTGTATCAAGGGCCCCGCCCGTAAAGGAAATATCTGTGGCTGTTAAGAAGAAAATCCAGGGGACCGGACGCGACGCGAACCGAGTGTCGTTTGCCAAGGTGACCGACGCGCTCACCGTTCCGGACCTCCTCGCTCTTCAAACCGAAAGCTTCGCTTGGTTGATCGGGACCGATGGCTCGGATGCCAAGTCTGGATTGGAAGAAATCTTCGAAGAGATTTCGCCAATCGAGAACGACCGCATGCAGTTGTCGTTCACGAACCCGTATCTCGAGGAAAAGAAGCACGAGCTCGACGAGTGTAAGGAACGCGGTAAGACCTACGCCGCTCCCCTCTACGTCGAAGCCGAGTTCATGAATCACGACACGGGTGAAATCAAGACTCAGACCGTATTTATGGGCGACTTCCCGCTCATGACACCCAAGGGCACCTTCGTCATCAACGGAACAGAGCGCGTCGTCGTGTCACAGCTCGTTCGCAGCCCTGGCGTCTACTTCGAAAAGGTCGACGACAAGACGACCGACAAAGACCTCTACTCATGTCGTGTGATTCCTAGCCGCGGTGCGTGGCTTGAATTCGAAATCGACAAGCGCGACCAGATCGGTGTTCGCATCGACCGCAAGCGTCGCCAGTCGGTGTCGGTCTTCCTCAAGGCTCTCGGCATGACGCGCGAAGAAATCGAAAAAGAATTCGCTGGGTCATACACGATGGAAGAAACCCTCAGCCACGACAACATCTTGACTGCCGAAGACGCGCTCAAGGACATTTACAAGAAACTTCGTCCGGGCGAGCAGGTTGCGCTCGAAGCCGCGCGTTCGCTTCTCGACAACTTCTACTTCAACTCGAAGCGATTTGACCTCGCGAAAGTCGGCCGGTACAAGCTCAACCGCAAACTCGGTCTTGAACTTCCCGTGACCGAGTCCGTGCTCACGCTTTCAGACATCAAGGCGACTATCAAGTACCTCATCGCTCTGCACGAAGGCAAGGCGACCATCGCCGGCAAGCGCGCGGGTAAGAACGTTGAAATCATGCTGGGAACCGACGATATCGACCACTTCGGGAACCGCCGTATCCGCGCCGTGGGCGAGCTCATCCAAAACCAAATTCGGACGGGCCTGTCTCGGATGGAGCGCGTTGTTCGCGAGCGTATGACCACTCAGGATGTCGAGGCGATCACCCCCCAGACCCTCATCAACATCCGTCCCGTGACCGCGGCGATCAAGGAGTTCTTCGGAACCTCGCAGTTGTCGCAGTTCATGGACCAGAACAACCCGCTCGCCGGGCTCACCCACAAGCGTCGCCTTTCGGCGCTTGGACCCGGTGGACTCTCGCGTGAGCGTGCTGGTGTTGAGGTACGAGACGTTCACCCCTCGCACTACGGCCGCATGTGCCCGATCGAAACCCCGGAAGGCCCGAACATCGGTCTGATTGGTTCGCTCGCGTCGTTTGCACGAATCAACTCGTTCGGTTTCATCGAAACCCCCTACCGCCAGGTCGTCAACGGCAAGGTCACCAACAAGATTGACTACTTGACCGCCAGCGATGAGGACGAACACATCGTCGCCCAGGCCGGTTCGCCAGTCAACAGCGATGGGACTCTCGCCGAAGAGCGCGTGCTCGTTCGAATCAAGGGCGGAGAGGTCGACACCGTTCCCGCGAACCGTGTGGACTACATGGACGTT
Source organism: Microbacteriaceae bacterium (assembly GCA_044239945.1). Taxonomy (GTDB): domain Bacteria; phylum Actinomycetota; class Actinomycetes; order Actinomycetales; family Microbacteriaceae; genus MWH-TA3. The sequence continues at coordinate 3,645 of JBIIAK010000062.1, read as the reverse complement.
TCACCGCGCCAAATGGTGTCGATTGCAACGTCACTCATTCCGTTCCTCGAGCACGACGATGCGAACCGCGCACTCATGGGTGCGAACATGCAGCGCCAAGCCGTGCCGCTTCTTCGCTCTGAAGCTCCGATTGTCGGAACCGGAATGGAATCGTACGCGGCTGTTGACGCCGGTGACGTTCTTATTGCCGTTCACGCCGGTGTCGTCACCGAGGTCTCTGGCGACAGTGTCACTATCCTCAACGACAAGGCGGGAGAAATCGATCCCGGCACGAATGCCAAAATCCCGCCAACCACGTCATACGTGTTGCGCAAGTTCGAGCGCTCGAACCAGGGCACCAACTTCAACCACCGCCTCGTTGTAGCCGAAGGAGACAAGGTTGCGAAGGGCGGAGTTCTCGCCGATGGTCCCGCAACGGAAAACGGCGAACTCGCTCTCGGGAAGAACCTCCTTGTGGCATTTATGTCATGGGAAGGTCACAACTTCGAAGACGCGATCATCCTCAGCCAGAACTTGGTTAAGGACGACACTCTCTCGTCGATTCACATCGAAGAGTATGACGTTGACGCCCGCGACACAAAGCTTGGACCCCAGGAAATCACGCGCGACATCCCTAACCAGTCGCAAGAGAGCCTCGCTCACCTCGACGAAGAGGGAATCGTGCGTATCGGTGCTGAGGTCCGCGCCGGAGACATCCTCGTCGGCCGCATCACACCCAAGGGTGAGACCGAACTGACCGCCGAAGAGCGACTTCTTCGTGCGATTTTTGCGGAAAAGGGCAAGGAAGTTCGCGATTCGTCTCTTCGTGTCCCGCACGGCGAGCGTGGAACTGTCATCGACGTCAAGATCTTCGACTCCAACGACGAAGACGACGAACTCGGCAACGGTGTCCTCAAGAAGGTCATCGTCTACATCGCCCAGAAGCGCAAAATCTCGGAGGGTGACAAGCTTGCTGGTCGCCACGGGAACAAGGGCGTTATCGCAAAAATCCTTCCGGTCGAAGACATGCCGTTCCTCGAAGACGGAACCCCGGTCGATGTTGTTCTCAACCCGCTCGGTGTCCCCGGACGAATGAACTTCGGCCAGGTCCTTGAACTTCACCTCGGTTGGGCAGCCAAGCAAGGTTGGAAAGTCAACGGAAATCCCGACTGGGCGAAGTTTCTCCCAGAGGAAGCACGCGAGATCGCTCCCGGCACTAAGGTCGCAACCCCCGTCTTCGACGGCGCAAGCGAAGTCGAAATCGCGGGACTTCTCGACTCGACCCTTCCCCGTGCCAACGGGCAGCAACTCATCGGGTCGTCCGGTAAAGCGCAGTTGTTCAACGGCCGCACCGGAGAACCGTTCCCCGACCCCATTTCGGTCGGCTATATGTACATCCTCAAGTTGCACCACCTCGTCGACGACAAGATCCACGCACGTTCGACGGGACCGTACTCGATGATCACACAGCAACCGCTGGGTGGAAAAGCGCAGTTCGGTGGACAACGATTCGGCGAGATGGAGGTCTGGGCTCTCGAGGCCTATGGCGCTTCCTATGCTCTGCAAGAGCTCCTCACGATTAAGTCCGACGACATCGCCGGTCGCGTCAAGGTGTACGAAGCCATCGTCAAGGGCCTCAACATTCAGGAACCCGGCATCCCTGAGTCGTTCAAGGTCCTCATGAAGGAAATGCAGTCACTCGGACTGAACGTCGAAGTACTTGACGGTGCTGAGAACCCTGTCAACCTTCGTGACACGGCGGACGACGCCGACCGCGCAACAGCATCGCTGGGTGTCAACATCGCCCGTGAAGAGTCCGCAGCAGTGGACTTCGCCGAATAGGCACCCCAGAGAACTGACTATCGAGAAATACGGAAGAGAAAAAAGTGCTCGACGCAACAACCTTTGAACAGATTCGCATCAAGCTCGCGACGAACGAACAAATTCGTTCGTGGTCGAGCGGTGAGGTGAAAAAGCCTGAGACCATCAACTACCGCACGCTGAAGCCAGAGAAAGACGGTCTTTTCGGCGAGCAGATCTTTGGTCCGTCCAAGGACTGGGAGTGCGCCTGTGGCAAGTACAAGCGCGTTCGCTTCAAGGGCGTCACGTGTGAGCGATGCGGTGTCGAGGTCACTCGTCAGGCTGTCCGTCGCGAGCGCATGGGCCACATTGAACTCGCCGCTCCGGTCACCCACATTTGGTACTTCAAGGGTGTCCCAAGCCGCCTCGGTTACCTCCTCGACATGGCGCCGAAAGACCTCGAAAAGGTCATCTACTTCGCCGCATACATGGTGACCTACATCAACGAAGAGCGCATCCACCAGGACATGCCAATCGTCGAGAAGATGGTCCAGACCGAGATTCGTGACTACGAAAAGGTTCGCGACGAGGAAATCACCGACCGCCAGAAAGAGCTCGAAGACGAACTCGCCAAGCTCGAAGCCGAAGAGGCCAAGGCAGACGTCAAGCGCAAGGCGAAAGAAGCCGCCGAGCGTGAAATGGCGAACATTCGCAAGTCCTTCGACGACGACATCGCACGCTGGCAGCGCGCGTGGGACTCGTTCCGTTCACTCAAGTTGGGCGGCCTGTGGGGTGACGACACAGAATTCCGATTCCTCGTCGATCATTTCAAGGGAAACACTGACCCCGACAAGACAACTCTTGACGAGGTCTACTTCACCGCTCTCATGGGTGCGGAAGCGATCGAACACATGCTCAAGGATCTCGGCAAGAACGACCGCGAAAAGCTGAAAGCCGAAGGAGAAGTTCTTCGCGACGAGATCAAGAACGGCAAGGGACAGCGCAAGGTCCGTGCAATCAAGCGCCTTCGCGTCGTCAACTCGTTCCTCGTCCCCGCCGGTCAGGACCCACGCGACGTTCCGCTTCCCGAGGCGATGGTGTTGCGCGTGATCCCGGTAATCCCGCCCGACCTTCGTCCGATGGTTCAGCTCGATGGCGGACGTTTCGCCACCAGTGACCTTAACGACCTTTACCGTCGCGTCATCAACCGCAACAACCGTCTGAAGCGATTCGACGAGCAGATGACCCCGCAGATCATCAAGAACAACGAAAAGCGCATGCTGCAAGAAGCGGTTGACGCGCTGTTCGATAACGGTCGACGTGGACGTCCGGTCACCGGAACGGGGAACCGCGCGCTCAAGTCGCTTTCTGACATGCTCAAGGGAAAGCAAGGGCGTTTCCGCCAGAACCTTCTCGGAAAGCGCGTCGACTATTCGGGCCGCTCGGTCATCGTTGTCGGGCCCCAGCTCAAGCTTCACCAGTGTGGTCTGCCCAAGCAGATGGCTCTCGAACTGTTCAAGCCTTACGTCATCAAGCAGTTACAGGACAAGGGGTTGGCCTCGAGCATCAAGAGCGCAAAGCGTGCCGTTGAGCGTGCCTACCCCGAGGTCTGGGGTGAGCTCGAAGAAATCATCCGCGACCGTCCGGTTCTGTTGAACCGCGCGCCAACGCTTCACCGCCTCGGAATTCAGGCGTTCGAACCGCAGCTCGTCGAAGGTAAAGCCATCCAGCTTCACCCACTCGTCTGTGCCGCGTTCAACGCTGACTTCGACGGTGACCAGATGGCCGTTCACCTTCCCCTTTCGGTGGAGGCCCAGGCCGAGGCCCGTGTTCTCATGCTTGCGTCGAACAACATCCTCAAGCCCT